>JAFPED010000204.1 GCA_017423565.1 Prevotella sp.
AACGACCTGCTCGCACAGGGAACTGGCCAGATGGCTCGTTTTGAGGAAGGTGAGCCTATTGGTTACTTCTGGGGTTACAAGACTGCAGGCCCGATCCAGAATGCTGCTGACCTTGCTGCATATACAGCAAGCTTGAAGGATGGCGACGCTGCCAACTCTCTGCAAGGTTCTGATCTGAAGGTTGGCGACTTGAAGTTCGTCGATGTAAATGGTGATGGTATCATCACAGCTGCTGATAAGACCAATCTGGGTGATCCGAACCCCGATGTAACCATGGGTATCACCTTGGGCGCAAATTATAAAGGATTCGATTTGAATATTACTGGTTATGCAGCTCTCGGACAGCAGGTGGCTCGCTCATATCGTAAATTTACTGATGGTGAGTATGAGAACTACACCACAGAAGTCTTCGATTACTGGGTAGGTGAGGGTACCAGCGACAAGTTCCCCTTGCTCGCAACCATGAACCGCGGTGTCAACTGGCAGTCAATCTCTGACCTCTATATTGAAGATGCTGGTTACTTCCGTCTGCAGAACCTGACACTGGGTTATGACTTCAACAAGATCTGGAAGCAGTCTCCATTCCAGCAGCTCCGTCTTTATGTTGCCGCTCAGAATCTCTTCACCATTACCAAGTATAAAGGCATGGATCCTGAGAATGGTATGGCACTTAACGGTAATGAGCCTTGGGTAACGGGTGTAGATGTAGGTAACTATCCTCAGCCCCGTACTTATATGGTAGGTGTAAACATTAAATTCTAACAATCACAGACTATAGGATATGAAAAAGATATTTTTATTCGCCGCAACCGTTGCTACACTGGGACTCGCTTCTTGTAGCATCGACAATGTAGAGAATATCGGCGAAATGTCAACCAGTGAGTTCCCTAAGACGGATGGTGACATCGAGTCCGTTCTGGCTGGTGTCTATCAGAACTTGAACGAGACACATGCTAACCCGCAGTGCTCTTTCCTCTATGCAGCTTGTCTGGCCAGCGACGACCAGCTTGGTGGTGGTGGTACCAACGATAAACTGATGCAGGCTGAAGACTTGCTTTGTAACTACAATGCCGACATGACTAACCAGTTCTATGCCGACCGTTATAAGGGTATTGCTCGTGCAAACACGCTGCTCAATGTGCTTGAGAATGCCTCTATGTCAGAGGATATCAAAAACAAGGGTATTGGCGAGTCTAAGTTCTTGCGTGCTTTCTATTATTATGAGTTGTCTTCTATGTACGGCAATGTACCCCTTATCACCAGTCCTGATCAGGAGAATACTGCTCAGGGTGATGTGAAAGTACTTTGGGGACAGATCCTTCAGGATTTGCGTGATGCAGTAAAACTGCTGCCAGCAGTAAAACGTACTGATGGCCGTATCGACAAATATACCGCAGAGGCTATGCTGGGTCGTGCTTGGCTCTATTACACAGGTATGTATTGCAATGGTACAACTACTGCCGACTTGGTTAGTACGACTTATAATCCATTGACTACGGTGGAATTGCCTGACGGGACTTCTCTGACCAAGCAGGATGTAATCGGATTTATCGATGATTGTGTAAACAATTCGGGCTATACGCTGGTATCTGATTTCCGCAACCTTTGGGCTTATACCAACAATAAGGTCGTAGAAGATTATGCTTATACAAAGGGTAAGAGCTTAGCTTGGGTGGAAAACGACAATGCCGTGAACCCCGAGGCTATGTTCGCTATCAAGTTCAACAAACTGGCTTCTTGGCAGACCACGATCGGTTATGCTAATGGTATCTCTTTGCACTTTGGTGTACGTGGCGGTCAGGATTACGCAAAAACATTCCCATTCGGACAGGGATGGGGTGCCGGTCCTGTGGCTCCTAACCTCGTGAACGACTGGAAGGCTGCTGAGCCTAATGATATCCGTCTGCAGGCTACTATCGCCGATGTGAACAATACGGATGAGATGCCTGCATATACACGCGGTGGTTGGG
>JAFPED010000205.1 GCA_017423565.1 Prevotella sp.
AATATTACTGCCGATGGTAACCCCTCTGGTGCAGCAACAGTACGTATCCGTGGTGTGGGAACCTTGAACGACAACGACCCGCTTTATATCATCGACGGTGTGCCCACAAAGGCAGGTATGCACGAGTTGAATGGTAACGATATCGAGAGCATCCAGGTGCTGAAGGATGCCGCTTCGGCAAGTATCTATGGTTCACGAGCTGCTAACGGTGTGATTATCATTACCACCAAGAAAGGTAAGGAAGGCAAGGTGAAGGTGAATTTCGATGGAAGTATTGCAGCCTCTTTCTATACCAATAAGATCGAGACGATGAATGCCAGCCAGTGGGGACGTGCCTATTGGCAAGCCTCAGTAAATGACGGTGTGAACCCTGGCAATAACAACCTTGGATATAATTATGATTGGAGTTATGATGCCAAGGGTAATCCTGTACTGAACAATATGACGATGAACATGTTCCTCGATGAGAACGCTACAGTGCGTGCTGGTGATACCGATTGGTTTAAGGAGATCACGCGCACGGGTGTCATTCAGCAGTATAATGTGTCAGTAAGCAATGGCTCTGAGAAGGGTAACTCTTTCTTCTCTATAGGTTACTATGATAATAAGGGTACCATTAAGGACTCCTGGTTCAACCGTCTTTCTGGTCGTGCCAATGCAGACTATAAACTGATTAACGATGTGGTAACCATTGGCGAGAACTTCACCATCAACCGTACAAAGGGCGTTGATGCTCCTGGTGGTGTGTTGGAGCATGCTCTGGAGTTCAACCCTAACTTCCCTATCTATGCAGAAAACGGCAAGTATGCCCAGGCTCTTGGTGCCTACTCTGAGCGCGAGAATCCATTGAGCATGATTTCCAATGCAAGGGATAATGAGTATACCCAGTGGCGTATGTTTGGCGATGTACATCTGAGCATTACTCCATTTAAGAACTTTATGGTTCGCACCACTTTGGGTATGGACTACACACAGAAAGAGCAGCGTTTCTTCACCTATCCTATTGCCAATGGTAAGGTGATGCGTACCGACAGTGCCGTAGAGGACAAGCAGGAGCACACCATGCGATGGATGTGGAATGCCATTGCTACTTATAATCTCGAGATCGGCAAACATCGTGGAGATGCCATGATCGGTACTGAGCTGAACCGTATGGACTATAAGATGAACAGTGCCAAGCGCTACGAGCTGGCTATTCTGAATACAGACTATATGTGGCCATCGGCTGGAGCTGGCCGTCAGCTGGCCGAAGGTTTCGGTGAGGGATTCTCTCTCTTGTCATTCTTCGGAAAGGTGAACTATACTTATGATGACAAGTATCTGGCTTCAGTCACGATCCGTCGTGACGGTTCGAGCCGATTCGGTACCAACAACCAGTATGGTACATTCCCCTCTGTCAGTGCTGGTTGGCGCATCTCTCAGGAGAAGTTCATGGAGGGTACAAGGGGTTGGCTCGACAATCTGAAACTGCGTTACTCTTGGGGACAGACTGGTAACCAGGAGATCTCTAACACAGCTCGCTATACGCTCTATAAGTCGGTCGTGTCTACAGGCCTTTGGGGTAGTGGTCAGGCTGGTTCCTCTTACGATATCGCTGGTACCAATGGCGGTTACGACCTTCCTAACGGATATGTGCGCAACCAGCGTGGCAATGATGACATCAAGTGGGAGACTACGACTCAGAAT
>JAFPED010000206.1 GCA_017423565.1 Prevotella sp.
CCTTTTGTCACGAGGTCATCTATCAGCACGCCAATGTAGGCCTCGTCTCTCCTTAACTCGAAGGTTGGGGTTGTGGCGACGGAATCGCCACACACACTACCTGCCATTAAGGCCGCATTGATACCTGCCAACGTTCCTTGGCCTCCAGCCTCTTCATAGCCAGTCGTGCCATTTACCTGACCAGCCATAAAGAGTCCACTAATGACCTTCGATTCCAACGAATGAGACAATTGGGTGGGGTCGAAGAAATCGTACTCTATCGCATAGCCGGGTCTATATACTTTTAAGTCTCTGAAGGCCGGTATTTTCTTTAGTGCTGCTATCTGCACCTCCATCGGCAGTGAAGATGAGAAGCCGTTCAGGTACATCTCGTTGGTATCTTCGCCTTCTGGTTCCAGAAATAGTGGGTGTTTCTCCCGATCAGGGAATGTCACTAATTTCGTTTCTATGGATGGGCAATAGCGCGGACCGATTGATTGAATCTGTCCGTTGTATAGTGGAGAGTCTGCCAGTCCGCTTCTTAATACTTCATGTACTTCAGCATTTGTGTTGACGGTCCAACAGGGTAGTTGTTTCAATGCACCAGCCTTGTTCATGTAACTGAACTGATACATTCGGTTCTCTCCAGGTTGTAATTCCATGTCCTCAAAATGAACGGAGCGTTTGTCAATTCTGACAGGCGTGCCCGTCTTCATTCTGGCGGAGTTGACTCCATGACGTGTAATACTTTCCGTGAAGTGTGTGACTGCAGGTTCGGCTATTCGTCCGCCTGGTACCATCTTTCGTCCGATATGCATGAGTCCATTGAGGAATGTTCCGGCTGTCACAACGATGCACTTGGCATACAGTTCTGCGCCCCAGATCGTACGAACCCCAATGGCTCTTACTTTTGTGTCGCTGTTTCCTGCCAGATTCTCCACCAGTAATTCTTCTGCCTGATCCTGCCAGACATCGAGATTCTCAGTCGCATCAAGATGTCTGCGCCACTCCCAGATAAACTTTCCTCTGTCGCATTGGGAACGCGGACTCCACATGGCTGGTCCTTTGCCTACATTCAGCATGCGGAACTGAATCGAGGTGGCATCAGTCACCAGTCCCATCTGTCCGCCAAGTGCATCGATCTCTCGGACAATCTGCCCTTTGGCAATACCACCGATGGCTGGGTTACACGACATCTGTGCAATCTTGTTCATGTCCATCGTGATGAGACAAGTCTTGGCCCCCATATTGGCACTTGCGCAAGCAGCCTCACAGCCAGCGTGACCTCCTCCAATTATCAGCACGTCATAGTTGAATTTCATACTTGTTTTACTATTTTTCCGCAAAAGTAAGCATAAATTTTGAAATTTGATTGCATTTTTATCTCAAAAAACTTTGAAAGTTCACAATTTTATAGTAACTTTGCAGTCTAAAGTCATGCTGAAATACCTAAAATAAGGTACGCGTTAACCGTTTGACGCAGAGAAGATGGCCTAAATTTGCAAAAAAAATTCAAAATAAATAACTTTTAAATAACTTAAATTCAACAACTTATGTGGTTAATCAATTCATCAATTGGTAGAAAAGTTGTAATGTCCGTCACGGGTATTGCGCTTATCTTGTTCCTGACATTCCATTGTGCCATGAACTTGGTAGCGCTCTTCTCAGAGGAAGGTTACAACATGATTTGCGAATTCCTGGGTGCCAACTGGTATGCTGTCGTAGCAACACTCGGTCTGGCTGCTCTGGCAGTGATTCACATCGTCTACGCTTTCATTCTGACTGCGCAGAACCGTAAGGCTCGTGGTGACAACCGTTACGAGGTGGCTACACAGGTCAATCCCGGCATCGTGGAGTGGTCTTCGAAGAACATGCTCGTACTCGGTCTGATTATCTTTATCGGCCTTCTGCTGCACCTCTACAATTTCTGGTACAACATGATGTTCGCAGAGATTGTCGGTACTTATCAGCAGATTGACCCTGCTGACGGTTTTGCATGGATTAAAGAGACATTCTCTAATCCCGTGTTTGTAGTGCTCTACATCATCTGGATCTGTGCAATCTGGTTCCATCTGACTCACGGTTTCTGGTCAGCCCTGCAGACTCTCGGTTGGAGTGGCAAGATCTGGCTTAACCGCTGGAAGTGCATTGGCTTCATCTACACGACACTGCTGATGCTTGGCTTCCTCGTAGTGATTCTGGCTTTCGCATTCAAGTGCGCTCCGAGCCTCTGCTAATTATCAACTTTTTAATCTGAAAGAATTATGGCAAAAGTATTAGATTCTAAGATTCCCGCAGGTCCAGTACCTGAGAAATGGAAGGAATATAAGGCTCATCAGCGTCTTGTCAATCCTAAGAACAAGCTGAAGCTCGACGTGATTGTAGTCGGAACTGGTCTGGCTGGTGCGTCGGCTGCTGCTTCTCTTGGTGAGATGGGCTTCAACGTCATCAACCTCTGTATCCAGGACTCACCACGCCGTGCACACTCCATCGCCGCACAAGGTGGTATCAATGCCG
>JAFPED010000207.1 GCA_017423565.1 Prevotella sp.
CATTGGCGAGCTTGCGACCCTTGGTCAGCAGCTCCTGAGATACTTCCTGTACCTGAGTACCTTCAATTTCGCAATATACAAATACGTTATTCATATCTCTTATCCAATGATTTTCTCTTCCAACAATTCTTTGATCATACCCTCGATATCAGCATCAGAAGCCGTCAAAGTCTTCGACTCCTTAGCCTGGAACACAATGTTCTTGATGGCTTTTACTTTCGTAGGAGAACCACTAAGACCACACTGGCTCGCATCACCATCGACATCTGCCACGCTCCACTGGTTCAGCGTCAGATAAGGACGCTCCTCATAGAGATGGTCGTAGGCCGTACCCTCAGCAGGACGCTCCATGGGGCATGTAGCACGCTTGTACTTCATCACCAGTTTTGCATTCTGTGGGCGGCAGGGGGCTGCACTACCATTTACAGTGATCACAACAGGCAGTGGTGCTTCAACGGTTTCAACACCACCATCAATCACACGCTTGATAGTAGCCTTTCCGTCTTTAACGCTTAGCACTTCCTCAGCATAAGTAACCTGATTCAATCCCAGCTTCTGAGCAACCTGTGGACCTACCTGGGCAGTATCACCATCAATAGCCTGACGACCACCAATGACGATATCAACGTCGCCAATCTTCTTGATGGCAGTAGCCAAAGCATAAGAAGTAGCCAAGGTGTCAGCACCAGCAAACAACCGGTCAGTAAGCAACCAGCCAGTGTCAGCTCCGCGATAAAGTCCTTGACGGATAATCTCTCCTGCACGTGGAGGACCCATTGTAAGAATTCCTACTGTTGAGCCAGGATGCTGCTCTTTCAATCGAAGAGCCTGTTCCAAAGCATTTAAATCTTCCGGGTTGAAGATAGCAGGTAAGGCAGCACGATTAACAGTACCTTCGGCTGTCATGGCATCCTTACCCACATTACGGGTGTCTGGCACTTGTTTGGCCAGCACTACAATCTTTAAAGCCATATTATAATTATAATAATGTGTAATAATGATATTTCAAAATCGGCTGCAAAATTACACTTTTTTGCGCACACAGCCAAATAAAATGCACAAAAACGAACGAAACGTGCACATTTTGTTCGTTTTGTGCATAATTAGGATTCTAATCTTTTCTTACTTTACCACGATCTTCTTGCCATCGCAAATATAAACGCCCTGACGTGTTGGTTTTCCAGCAAGTCGTTGTCCATCAAGGCTATACCAAACGCCACCAGGCTCAGAAGCCACAGGAGTTTGAATGCCTGTCGCATCACCCAGAACCGCATTGATGAATAGCTGCGAACACATCGGCATATTGAACGTGTAAGTGTCGCCCTCAACCTCTTCTTCTGTCAGTGCCCCACTTGTACTTACCTGGCGGATTTTCCATTTCACCACAACTTTATTAGCATTTGGAATACCTTTCAGTGTCACTTGCCGGCCCTGGTAAAACTTACCGTTAAACACTCCTTGGGAAAGCTTTACGCCATTGAAGGTAAATGTCATACTTGCCAGTTCGTTAGCCGTAAGTGACTGATTAATCGTCATTGGGCGAATGTTTCCCAATTCATAATAGATTTTCAGATGCTGATAGAAATAATCCGTTCGTTTTGACAGCCAGTTTCTGGCTTTGGACAATTCAGTGTCATAGTTTGGCCACCATGCATTGATAAGGTTCCTGTGGTACGGATATTCCGTCTTTATCAGCTCATACATCGGATCCCAAACGGCTCTGGTGCCTTTCTCGTTAAGGAAATCTCCCATATAGACAGCACAACGATCAATAAATTCACGCTTCAGGTCTGGGTCTTCCATCATTCTTCGAAACAGTCGTGTATGTTCCCACTGGTTAGCCCAGCTGTTATGGTTATTGTCATAACCAGCCTGGTTAACCCATGCTATGGTGTTGTAGTATGGGTCTGTGTCATAGAGTCCCAGTCCGAAGTCAGTATCCTTGGCTATCCAGCGCCACTCGCCATCAGCTGTACGTGGTCGCCACATCACAATATTGTTACCAGGGAAATCCTCATTATCGAAATAGAGATTCATAATCATCAGATTGAAAAATTCCTCCCAGTCCATCCATTGAGCATATTCGTTCAGCGTGTGTCCATGCTCGGCATAGAAGTTCTTGAAGGCATCATAGTTGTCCCATGTCCCTTCCTTCAGCTCACTCCAGTTCTCAAACATGTCAATATCCTCCAGTCCGTCATAGTGGGTATAGATATTGTCTTCGTTTGAGCGCTCACGAATATTGAGCATACCCCTATATACACCATTGATGTAAACAATGGCAGGTCGCCAGGCTTGCCAGTCCAGATCGACATGACTGGCCATTGTACGCTGGATAATAGCATCACGCATGTACAAATAGTCAAAGTCGTTACCTGCATTACGCAGCACAAGCGACTTGAAATCTGTCACACCAGGACGCTGGTCAGGGAAGAACTCGTACTCGAAGCGCTTGGTTCCAAATCGTTTGTTGGCATAGATGGCCAGTGACTTCAGCGGGTTGGTACGTGTGGCACCACCCTGTATGCGTGTCTCGCACAATTGGTTGAGCAGGCTGCCAGTATGCTGACCCTCGAAATACTCGATGTTGATGGGGCGTCGCCAGTCCTGAAAGTAGTTCTGGGTATGGTCATCATCTGCTTTAGATGGGTTCTTATAATAAATACCTATCTGAGGGTCGTTCCAGTAACGGTCGTTGGTGACGATGGAGATGACAGGCAGTGTCAGAGGTCTGTTGGTTGGGAAGAACAGATAAGAATGTGTGGTGGAACGTGGCGACAGGTAACCATCGCAGAACACCTTGGCACGAATGGTGACATCCTTGTTAATGAGGAATGGTGACTGATACAGGATTCCATTCGTTAATGTGGGTTCGCTACCGTCACGCGTATAACGAATAACAGAACCTGAAGGGGCACCAGATGGAAGTGAAATGGTCAGTGTCAGACTCTCACCGCTACTGCCAACAAAGCCTTTCTGGCTAAACACCGGTTCACCTACAATGTGCTTCACGTCACATATCTGACCACTATTAGCTGCACCAGGTGTTGGTGTCAGCTGATAGCCCCATTCGCTACTACCGTCCGTCTTACGACCATAGCCAATGTTGGGTGCTGGCTGTTTCTTCTCTATCAAGACATGGTCAGCCACTGTGCTACCCTGGAACAGATAGACTTCACAACCCTTGCCAGAGTCCAGTCGGAAGTCAGTATGCTGTCCATTGGACGCATCGCTGCCTACTTTGTCACAATATATAATAATGTATTGCTTCGCAGCCAGCATTTTGTTGGGCAAGGTCCAGGCTTTCGAAGCATCATCAGCGTCACCTAATTTGTACTGACTGAGGTTTACTGCTCCGTTTCCACTGTTATACAACTCCACCCAAGAGTCAGGGAAATCGTTTAACTCATCCATAATACAGTCAATGTTCGACTGCATCAGTTCGTTGATTACCAGTTGTGCACGTGCTTGCATCACACTTAGCACGAGCATGACCGCGAATAGAATCTTTTTCATTGTTTTTTCGATTGATTACTTGTTTCTGGGGACAAAATTACAAACTTTTTGCGTTATACCAAAGCATTGGTGGAAAAATAAATGCTTATTTGTTTTGTATTTCACTCGATTTACACTATCTTTGCATCAAACTTAAAGGAAAAGGATATGAAAAAAGTTTATTTATTCATAATGGTATGCTTTCTGCTTGTGGGCTGTTCGCACAAAGCATCGGCACAGGAAACGAATGCCAAGAAAGCATTTCTCGAACAATTCTATAATGAGTGGGATGCTAATGAGGAAGGCATACCTGATAATGACTTAGTCAAACAATATGTCACTGACGATGCCCTGCAGATATTGAAGGACAATTATGAATTTGACTGCGACGGAGAATGTCTGGCTACCTGGATGTTTTGTTATGAAGGTGGAGGCGACGTAGGCGAATTATTATCAAGAACCTTCACTGTAGCCGACGAGGACAACATCGTCGTTGCACACAAATACACCAACTACGAATATGACGTACAACTGACTGTGATAAAAGTTGGAAAAACCTATAAGATTGACAACATCCAGCAACTAAGGTCTGTCTGGCTGGACAATTAACGCCCATGAGAGAACTGCTCTGCTGCCTCATAGTAAGCCTTGCCTTCTGTACTTCACATGCTCAACAGCGTGAGAAGTACGAGTTTCGACGTAACCTTCCTGTCTATGCCGACTCACTGATTGCTGACCTTACCTACCCGTTGGCATGGGGCAACAGCGACATCAGCGACTTCAACCAATGGAAGCAGACTGCACGACAGAAGGTGCTGGACTGCATGCTCATGCCACCACCAGCTGCTCCTAATGGTTATGAGACACGCCTCATTGCCGAGGAACATCGCGAGAACTATACTGTCAGGAAGCTGGAAATCCGACTGTCACGCTACTACTGGGTGCCAGCCTACCTGCTGGTGCCTGATGGCGAAGGGCCATTCCCTGCCGTTAATGTCTTGCACGACCATGGTGCTCACCTCTTTATCGGCAAGGAGAAGATGGTTCATCCGCTGGCTGTGGAAGACAGTATCGTAAAGAACGATGCAGAGGCTTGGGCAACCAGTCTGTATGGAGGACAGTTCCTGGGCGACTACCTTGCACGTCATGGCTTTGTCGTACTATCGACTGACGCCCCCATGTGGGGTGAACGCGGACAGCAGGAAGGTCCTCGACGTGAGAAATATGACATGATAGCCGGCAACATGATGATGTATGGCATTGACCTTAGCGCATACATGACCTATGACGACATTCGTGCCACTGATTTCCTGGCATCGCTTGACATGGTAGATAAGAGCCGCATCGGATGTGCCGGATGCTCCATGGGAGCCTATAGGGCATGGATGTTGGCAGCCTTGAGCGACCACATCAAAGCCTGCGCAGTCATTTGCTGGAGGACAACGACAGACGAACAGATGTCGTTCAAGTATCAACGCACAGAGAATGGTGGCTTTGCCAACTGTCTGCCAGGCTTGCGACGCTGGATGGACTACCCACACATTGCCAGTCTGGCATGTCCCAATGCCATGTTACTCATCAACGGCAGTCAGGACAAGCTATTTCCTGTACCTGCTGTCGAGAAGGCATATTCCATCATGCATGACGTGTGGCAAAGCCAAGGAGCAGCCGAGCAACTGGAAACAGAGCTGTGGGACATTCCCCATAGCTGTCCTGTAAATGCTCAGAAACGTATATTGAAATTCCTAAAGAAACACTTATGATAAGCAACAACATAAAAACAGACTATATGAAAAATAAGCGAATTGTAACCTTTGGAGAACTATTGCTGCGATTCTCCAAGTCCGACCACATGCGGCTTACGCAGGGATCGGTATTCACCAGCATCTATGGTGGCAGCGAGGCAAACGTAGCTGTTAGCCTGGCCTCATTAGGCGACGACGTGGAATACATCACGCGTCTGCCAGACACGCCAGTCGCAAAGGCTGGTGTCATGCGCCTGCAAGAGTTAGGCGTCAATTGTAAGCGTGTGCTCTATGGAGGCAACCGCATCGGAACGTATTACTTCGAGCCCTCTGCTGGCATGCGTGCACCAAAGGTTATCTACGACCGTAGCGGCTCTGCCTACAGCGAGCTGGAGCCAGGCATGATTCCCTGGCGCGAGATACTGAAAGACGCATGGGTGCTGCATGTGTCAGGCATCACAGCTGCTATTTCACAGAAAGCTGCCGATGCCACCTTCGAGGCGCTGGACATAGCAGACGAGATGGGTGTGAAGATTTCTTTCGACATCAACTACCGTAAGAACCTCTGGAAGTATGGTGCAGAACCCAGGGAGACCATCAGTCG
>JAFPED010000208.1 GCA_017423565.1 Prevotella sp.
ATAATTGCGTCCGTCTCGCGTATGTTGCCAAGGAACTTATTACCCAGACCCTCACCTTTGGAGGCACCTTTGACGAGTCCGGCTATATCGACAATCTCACAAGTAGCAGGGACGATACGACCTGGATGTACCAGTTCGGCCAGACGGGTCAGTCGCTCGTCGGGCACTGTTATCACACCTACATTGGGTTCAATAGTACAGAAGGGGAAATTGGCTGCCTGTGCCTTAGCACTCGACAGACAGTTGAACAAAGTCGATTTACCTACATTTGGTAGTCCGACAATACCACATTTTAATGCCATTTTTGCTTATTTCTTTATTATTTGGCGACAAAATTACGAAAATATCTGCGGAATACAAACAAAAAACTTGTTTTTATCAGAAATTATACTTACCTTTGTCACGCATAAGAGACTTGACTATTTTTATTGTTTAACTTTTTAAATACTTAAATTATGGATTTTGTACCTGCTGTAAAAACCTGTTTGATGGAGAAATATGCCGACTTTAACGGTCGTGCATCACGCTCAGAGTTTTGGTGGTTCTGGTTGGCCAGCTTCATTTTTAATGCAGTTGTCGGTGGTGTTTTCAGTGGCATTGCTGTAGCAGCCTCTGCTGCTGCTGGTTCAGACATGTCTTGGATTACTTATCTGGGCAACGTTGTTGAATTAGCAATCCTTGTACCCAGCATTGCTGTTACCGTGCGTCGTCTGCATGATATTGGCAAAAGCGGCTGGTGGTTTTTGATAGCATTCGTATGCTGTATCGGTGGTCTCTACCTGCTTTATCTCTGTGCTCAGGAGAGCGATGGTGATAATGAATATGGTCCTGTTCCTATGGATTAATCATTAATACTTGATAAAAAGAAAGGCATCTGACGTAGCGCAGATGCCTTTCTTAGTTTTATGATTAATGTGCTTCAAGCCAGTTGCTTCCGAAGCCACTGTCGGCTATAAGTGGGACAGTCATCTGGAATGCTCCTTGCATTTCCTCCAAGACAATCTGTTCAACACGCTCCTTCTCTTCAGGATAGACGCTGAAGTTGAGTTCGTCATGTACCTGAAGAATCATCTTTGAGCGTATGCCTTCTACCTTGAACCTATTATAAATATGTATCATGGCTACCTTGATGATGTCGGCTGCCGTACCTTGAATAGGTGCGTTGATGGCGTTTCGCTCAGCAAAGCCACGTACAGTAGCATTAGCAGAGCGTATGTCAGGAAGGTAACGACGTCGTCCGAAGAGGGTAGTGACATAGCCTTGTTCGTAGGCATGACGCTTGGCTTCTTCCATGTAGTCGTGCACCTGTGGGAAGGTCTGGAAGAAGCCGTCAATGAGTTGTTTTGCCTCGTCACGCGAGATCTCTAAGCGTTCTGCAAGTCCGAAGACGGTAATGCCATAGATAATGCCGAAATTGGCACGTTTTGACTTGGTGCGTTCATCACGGCTAACCTCGTCGATATTCTTTTTATAAATAGTAGCTGCAGTAGCTGCATGTAGGTCTTTTCCCTCTTTGAACACGCTGATCATGTGCTCGTCACCACTGAGGTGAGCCATTACACGCAGTTCTATTTGTGAGTAGTCGGCAGAGAAGAACAGGCAGCCAGGCTCAGGGATGAAGGCTTTACGTATCTCCTTTCCGTCCTCGCCACGTACTGGGATATTTTGCAGATTGGGGTCACTTGACGACAGACGGCCCGTTGCTGTTACCGTTTGGTTAAAGCTGGTATGTATATGGCCAGTACGTGGATTGATGAGTTTAGGCAGTGCATCGATGTATGTACCTAACAGCTTTTTTAATCCGCGGTGGTCAAGAATGCATGCCACAATCTCATGTTTGCCCCTCAGGGTCTGAAGCACTTCCTCGCTGGTAACGTACTGTCCGGTTTTTGTCTTCTTGGGTTTCTCCATGATGTGCAGCTTGCCAAAGAGGATGTCACCCACCTGTTTAGGTGAGGCGATATTGAACTGTTCGCCTGCCAGCTCGTAGATTCTTTGTTCGAGCTCGACCATACGCTGAGTGAAGATGGCAGATGTCTCGTTGAGCGACTCGGTGTCAATACATACACCATTCATCTCCATTTCGGCCAGCACCGGCATGAGTGGCATTTCGATGTTATAGAAGAGGTCTTCACACTCATACTTCTTCAGTTCGGGCTCCAGTTTGTTTTTCAGCTGCAGTGTGATGTCAGCATCTTCCGCAGCATATTCATAGACCTCTTGAGGCGATAGGTCGCGCATGGAACGCTGGTTCTTTCCTTTCGGACCAATGAGCTCGTCGATGTGAATGGTCTGGTAGTTGAGGTAAATCTCTGCCATATAGTCCATGTTATGACGTAGCTCCGGCTGAATGAGGTAATGGGCTATCATGGTGTCCCACATAGGACCTTTCAGTGTGATGCCATAGTTGTGGAGCACCTCAAGGTCGTACTTCAGGTTCTGACCCACCTTCATGATCTGCTCATTCTCATAGACAGGTCGGAAAATCTCTACCACTTGCTGAGCTGCCGACTGCTGGGCAGGCACTGGGACGTAATAGGCCTTGTGCTCTTCAGTAGCAAAGCTCAATCCTACCAGTTCGGCCTTCATTGGGTCAGTAGATGTAGTCTCCGTGTCTAAACTGAGAATTTTCGTGGACAAAAATATTTGGGCAATTTCTTTCATACCCTCTTCATTATCAATAAGTTGATAGTCGTGAGGGGTCGTTTTAAGGCTCGAAATTTTTGAATTTTCCGAAGCAACCTGCCCGTCGGTCGGGAATTCTGCAAATAAATCGAGTTGAGCGTTTACGGTTTTTTGCACAGGTTCACTTTTTTTAAGAATCCTGTCTGCGAACGTCTTGAACTCTAATTCTGTGAACAAACGGGTGAGTTGTTCTTCGTCAGGCTCTACTACTTTCAATTCGTCGAGGTTGAGTTCAATGGGCACATCGGTCTTGATGGTTGCAAGGAATTTAGAGAATGCTATTTGTTCGCGATTTTCTTCCACCTTTGTCTTAAGTGCACCTTTCAGTTCGTTGGTACGTTCTAATAGTTGTTCGATGCTGCCAAACTGAGTGATGAGTTTTACGGCAGTCTTCTCACCAACACCTGGACACCCAGGAATATTGTCGCTGGCATCACCCATGAGTCCTAACAAGTCAATAACCTGTAGGGTAGAGGAGAGTCCGTATTTTGCCATTACTTCGTTTGGACCCATGGTGTCGTAGCCCTTGTCGCCGAACTTAGGACGGAACATGAAGACGTTTGGTTTAACCAGTTGACCATAGTCCTTGTCGGGTGTAAGCATGAAAACTTCGATTCCATCGAGCTGTGAGGCTTGTGTGGCTAACGTACCTATGACGTCGTCTGCCTCGTAGCCTGTTTTCTCCAAGATGGGAATACGATATGCCTTCAGTATCTCCTTAATGATGGGTACAGACGACTTGATATCTTCAGGACATGCTTCGCGTTGTGCTTTATATTGGGGATAAGCTTCATGGCGGAAGGTAGGACCTGCAGGGTCGAATGCCACACCGATATGTGTAGGCTGCTCTTTGTTCAGCACTTCGTTCAGCGTGTTGACAAAGCCCATGATGGCTGATGTGTTTTGTCCCTTGGAGTTGATTCTTGGGTTTTTAATAAATGCATAATACGCCCGATATATCATGGCGTAAGCGTCGATAAGAAACAATTTGTTCATAATAATCTCTATTTTGAGCGTAAAATTACTAAAAAATTTGGCAATATCCGAGATAATTCACTAATTTTGTATCAAAATTTCTTAGAAATGGATTATTTGAAACTAATCACACACCCTATTGAAGGCGAATTGAACAGTTTTATTCAACTGTTTAATGACTCTTTAAGTCATGAAGATCAGTTACTTGCTCAGGTTCTTGGACATATACGTCAGAGAGGTGGGAAGCGTATGCGGCCTATATTGATTCTGCTGATGGCAGACAATTATGGCCAAATATCTGATACTACTTTACACTCGGCTGTTGGTTTGGAATTGCTACATACGGCATCGTTGGTTCACGATGATGTGGTGGATGAGAGCGAAGAACGTCGAGGCCAAGCATCTGTCAATGCGTCCTATGATAATAAGGTTGCCGTGTTGGTGGGTGATTATCTGCTGTCAACAGCACTGTTGCATGTTGCGCACACGAATAATAAAACCATTATTCAGAATCTTGCAGAACTGGGTCGTACACTGGCTCGTGGTGAGATATTGCAGCTGTCGAATATCCAAAATACTGAGATCAGCGAGGATGTGTATTATGATGTCATTAAGATGAAGACGGCAGCGTTATTCGAGTCTTGTGCCAGCATTGGAGCTTTG
>JAFPED010000209.1 GCA_017423565.1 Prevotella sp.
CTATGGTAGACATCTCGCTGGATGCCCGTTGGGGGCGTGTGGCAGAGAGTGGGGGAGAAGATTCCTTCCTTGGTAGTCAGATTGCCCAGGCTTATGTGCGTGGTTATCAGGGCGATCAGTATGATACAGACAGGGTGATGGCCTGTGTGAAGCACTATGGCCTTTATGGAGCCGTAGAAGGTGGTCGTGACTATAATACAGTGGATATGAGTCATTTGCGCATGTACAACCAGTATTTCCCACCTTACAAGGCTGCGGCTGAGGCTGGAGCTGGCTCGTTTATGTCGTCGTTCAACCTTGTGGATGGCCAGCATGCCACTGCCAATCGCTGGTTGCTTACCGATGTGCTCCGCAATCAGTGGAACTTCAACGGTTTCGTGGTGACGGATTACGGCTCGATTGGCGAGATGACGAACCACGGCTTTGGCAATCTGAAGCAGAACTCGGTGAAGGCGCTGAAGGCAGGTACAGATATGGACATGTGCTCAAATGGCTTTATCGGTACGCTGGCTGAGTCGTTGAAAGACGGTTCTGTTACGATGGCTGACATTGATCTTGCTTGCCGTCGTGTCTTGGAAGCCAAATACAAGTTGGGCCTTTTCGACAATCCCTATCGCTATCTGGACGCTAAGCGCAGGGCTCATGATATCTATACTGACGAACATCGTGCCATGTCGCGCCAGTTGGCTACAGAGACTTTCGTGCTTCTTAAGAATGAGCATCAGACCCTGCCGTTGAAGAAACAAGGCAAGATAGCCCTGATTGGTCCGTTGGCCAATGATCGTGCTAATATTGCAGGCACTTGGTGTGTGGCCTATACCCCAGAGCGCTATCAGACAATAAAGGAAGGTATGGAACAGGCATTGGCTGGTAAGGCTCAACTGTTGTATGCCCAAGGTTGTAACCTGACACGTGATGCCGCCTTGCAGGAAGCTGCCGAGTTTGGCAAGCATATCCCCAGAGTAGATGAAGCAAAGGCGAAAGCTGAAGCACTCGCTGTGGCAAAGGAGGCTGACGTGATAGTGTGTGCTATGGGCGAAAGTGCAGAATTCTCCGGAGAGAGCAGTAGTCGTGCTACATTGGAGATGCCTGATGTGCAGCGCGAACTGCTGGAGGCTCTTGTGGCACTGGGCAAACCCGTCGTGCTGTTGAATTTCTCTGGTCGTGCTACCGTTCTGACCTGGGAACAAGCACATGTGGATGCCATCATGAACGTGTGGTTTGCAGGTTCCGAGGCAGGCAGGGCCATTGCCGATGTGTTGTTTGGCGATGTGGCTCCCAGTGGTCATCTGACGGTGACAATGCCTCGTGCGCTCGGGCAGGTACCTATTTATTATAATCATTTGAATACAGGTCGCCCAGTGGCAGAGGGTGCAGATCGCTATCAGAAGTTTGCCAGCAACTATCTGGAGGAGAGGAACGATCCGCTTTATCCTTTCGGTTATGGCCTTACTTATACAACCTTCAACTACGGAAAACTGAACCTGAGTTCAGACCACATGGCGAAGGATGGCAGTGTAGAAGCCGTACTGACTGTCGGTAATACAGGTAATTGCGAGGCTGATGAAGTGGTACAACTCTATATTCGTGACTTGGTGGCCGATGTAAGTCGTCCTGTAAAAGAACTCAAAGGCTTCCAACGTATCCATCTGAAGGCAGGTGAGCAGCGTGAGGTGAAGTTTACGATAACTCCCGACATGCTGCAGTATTACGATATTAACGGCAATATCGTCCAAGGCGACGGCGAATTTGATATCATGGTGGGTTCCAATAGCCGTGATGTCATCAGTACCCGTTTGGTGGTGAATTAACCGTCTCACTGTCATATGAGGAAACTACTTTTTATCACACTATTCATTACAATTGCAGGTGGTGTTCAGGCTCAGATAATCTGGGATAAGCCCCATCTGGCAGAAGTTAAGGTTCATCTGCATCAACCTGTCTATAGTATGGCTTATCACCATCTGATAGACGGGGCGGAAGAGGCTTTAAGGCAGAGCCCTCCTACTGTGATGCAGAAGAACAAGGTGGCTGCCAGTGGCGACAAACACGATTACCTGAGCCTGAGCCGCTATTTCTGGCCAGATCCCACAAAGTCAGATGGTCTGCCGTATATAAACCGTGACGGCATGTCGAATCCAGAATTGGAAAGGTTGGATCGTAACCGTTTGTCGGAGATGACATCAGCCGTTTCCACACTTGCCTTGGCATGGTATTTTACCAATGAGGAAAAATATGCCTCGAAAGCAGTGGAGATGATTCGGACATGGTTTATTAATAAAGGTACGCGCATGAACCCAAATATGAACTATGCGCAGATTGTCCCAGGGCAGAATGGTGACAAGGGCCGCTGTTATGGTCTGATTGACAGTTACGCATTCGTGGAGATGCTCGACGGTGTGCAGCTGTTGGCGTCGTCGAAGGCTTTCACTTCTCAAGATCAGAAAGACTTGAAAGCATGGTTCTCAAGGTTTCTTGAATGGATGCTTACCAGTGACCAGGGTAGGGAAGAGGCGCGCCAACTCAACAACCATGCTACAGCTTATGATGTGCAGGTTATCGCCTATGCACATTTCACTGGAAATCGGAAAGTCATGGACGAACGTCTGTCTCAGTTCTATAGGAAGCGGATGCTCACTCAGATTGAAGCTGATGGCAGACAGCCTCAGGAACTACGCCGTACATTGGCCTTTGGTTATTCACAATACAACCTGTCGCACATTATCGACCTCTTTCAGATAGTGCGCCACTCGGGATGTGAACTTGAAGGAATGCCGCTGTTGCAAAAAGCTGCCGACTTTCTGGCCCGTTATATAGGTAAGCGGGTGGGTGAATGGCCATATCAGCAGATTAACGGTTGGGATGAGAAACAGAATGCGCTGTGCCAAGACCTATATCGTCTTTATTTACTTGATAATGATAGAGCTGATTACTTGAGACTAGCCAAAAAGCATGTTGTCAGGCAGTGGAATGACCGTTTCTTCCTGCTTTACTATGTACCAGATGCTACAGACCACACTTTTGCTCAAGCAGAAGTTCAGCTGCGCTATCAGCTGCAGCAGGTGGACAGTCTGCGAAAGGTACAGAACGACAGATGTATGATGCCGCGTTCTGTAGAGAAGGATGGTTCATTGCGTATGGTGGGCATTGGTGACTGGTGTTCCGGATTCCTGTCAGGCGAACTTTGGATGATGTATCAATTTACGCATGACCCTTATTGGCGCGAACAGGCTGTGACTAATACCTGGAGACTAGAGGATAATAAATGGAATGGCAGCAGTCATGACCTCGGCTTTATGATGTATGACTCCTTTGGTGTAGCATATAGGCTGACAGGCGAGCAATCTTATCGTGATGTGGTGTTGCAGGCAGCCAGGACATTGGCAACTCGTTATGACGAACGTGTGGGCTGTATCCGTTCATGGAGTTGGGGAACACCCGACAGGTGGAAATATGCGGTGATTATCGACAATATGATGAATCTGGAGTTGCTCTTTGAGGCCAGTCGTCTGACGGGTGATGAACATTATCGTAATATTGCGATCAGTCATGCCAATACGACGATGAAAAATCATTTCCGAGCTGACGGCTCGTGCTATCATGTCGTGGATTATGAGCCTGATGATGGCAGTGTCATTAAACGTATCACTCATCAGGGGCTCTTTGATGAAAGTGTTTGGAGCCGTGGACAGGGCTGGGCAATCTATGGTTACACCATGTGCTATCGTTATACCCATGATCCGGCTTATTTAGATCAGGCACGGAAGACAGTGGATTTCTGGTTCTCTCAGGAGCAGATGCCTGACGACCTGATCCCCTATTGGGATATGCGTGACCCCGCTATCCCGAGTGCGCCTCGTGATGCATCTGCCGCAGCCATTATCGCTTCTGCGCTTTATGAACTGGCATCCTATGATGAGGAGAAAGCTGAACTCTATCGAAAGTATGCAGATAAGATCGCCCATAATTTGGAGTCCAGTTATCAACCAATGCCCGGGACAGCACAGGGTTTCTTATTGCTACATTCCACGGGTAACTATCCTGCCCGTGATGAGATAGACGTGCCCATTAACTATGCTGACTATTACTATCTGGAAACATTGCTACGAAGAGCTGAGAGTGTAAAATGAACACTCTCAGCTAAATGGCAAAAATGCCCCAAAAAGGCGATAAATGTATTTTTTACACCTCTATATTTAGTCCACTCTTTTGCGTAATTCGTGAAATTGTAATTTGCTGTAATATAGCAATTTAAATATTAATACAGATTATATTCATCCACTTTTTCCGTTCTATAGCTAAAACGTAATCATATTTTGACTAATTTTGCAAACGAATTCTAAAAAGGATTTAATTTTCTAACTTTATATTAACAATAACAAAATCAAGTATGAAAAAAAGCAGGTTAATGATGATGTTGTTGGCACTCACGGTGTCACTAACATCTTTTGCCCAGGGAATTCTGGGTACTGTGGTCGACGACCTTGGTGAACCAGTGATCGGTGCATCCGTTGTCGAAAAAGGTAATCCTCAGAACGGTACCATTACCAACATGGATGGTCAGTTCACACTGAAGGTGAATGAGGGTACCACAATTGTTGTTTCGTATATTGGCTACACAACGCAGGAGTTGACAGCCAGAAGTAACATGACCATCACACTGAAAGAAGACGCTCAGACACTTCAGGACGTTGTGGTAATTGGTTATGGTGTACAGAAGAAGAGCGTAGTTACCGCTTCTATCGCAAAGGTGTCGTCTGACGACCTCGACGGTACGGCACCTGTCCGTATGGACAATGCCTTGAAGGGTCTGGCTGCTGGTGTGAACGTAACTTCTTCATCAGGTCAGCCTGGTGCAGCTTCACGTATACGTATACGTGGTGTGGGTACCGTTAATAATAGTGACCCGTTGTATATCGTAGACGGTATGCCTATCGAGGGTGGTCTCGACTACATCAATCCTAGTGATATCGAGAGTATTGAGGTGCTGAAGGATGCTGCCTCTGGTGCCATCTATGGAGCCCGTGCTGCCAATGGTGTAATCCTTGTGACCACAAAGAAGGGTAAGCTTGGCAAGGTAACTGTGAATTACAATTTCTCTCAGGGTTGGCAGACTGCATGGAAGCATCGTGACGTGCTCGATGCAACAGGCTATATGGTGATGCAGAACGAAGGTCTTGTAAACGCAGGACAGGCTCCGAAATATGCTGATCCTTATAACGTAAAAACCAATACAGACTGGCAGGATCTGCTTTTCAACGACAATGCTCCTGTACAGAACCACGAATTGACCCTGAGTGGTGCTTCAGAGAAGGTGAACTATTATTTCTCACTGGGTTATTTTGATCAGGAAGGTATCGTAGGTGGAAACTATGGTCACTCTAACTATAACCGTCTTACCCTGCGTGGTAATTTCAACTTCAACGTATTTGACGTAGAGAAGGAGCGCAATTGGTTGAACAAACTCGATGTTGCCGTGAACCTCTCATACGCTCGTGTGAAGTCATCAGGTCTCGATGTTAACTCTCAGTGGGGTAATGAGATTGGCTCTGCCCTTGCTCTGCCACCAGTCATTGCTCCTTATGTTTCAGGACAGGAAGCTCAGGATCAGATTGATTTCTATTCATCAACTTATCCCAATGAATATGTTCCGATGTACGATAATGGCCAGTTGCTGAATATTCCAGGTGCAGGCTTCAATGAGATGGCCAACCCACTGGCATCATTCCAGCTGCCTGCTCAGAAGAACTGGAGCCATAAGTTCGTGAGCAACTTCTCTGCAACTTTGAGCATTTGGGACGGTTTGAAGTACCGTGTCAGCTATAGCACTGACATGTCTTTCTGGGGCAATCAAAATCATGCCTTACCTTATTGGATTTCTCCAACTAAGCACCGTAACTACTCTTCAGCCTCTATGGAGAGTGATCGTGGAACTGTATGGCAGTTGGAAAATGTGCTTTCTTATGACAAGACTTTCGACAAGCATACTGTAAACGTAGTGCTGGGACAGTCAGCTTTTGAGAATTCTGGTTGGACACTTGGTGCCTCTCGTAATAACTTGAAGGACTATTCAAAGCCCTGGATCAACGCAGCTACAGGTCTTGCCTCTGACGGTGACCGTGACGGTTGGGGTGGTCCTGGCGTAAATCACACGATGTCTTCGCTCTTCGCCCGTTTGAGCTATAACTATGACGAGCGCTATATGGTTCAGGGTACGATTCGTCGTGATGGTTCCAGTCGTTTCGGTACAAATAACAAATATGGTGTGTTCCCATCTGTATCAGTTGGATGGAACGTGATGAACGAGAAATTCATGAAGAGCACCAATGACTGGCTCAACAATCTGAAGGTTCGTTTCAGCTGGGGTAAGAACGGTAACGATAATATCGGTGATTTCCGTTACACCGTGCTGACACAGGGCGGTAATAACTATGGCTATGGTATGGCTGGCGGTGAGAAGGAGATCAATAGCTCGAAGGCTAGTGGTCTTGCTAACCCCGACCTGAAGTGGGAGGAGTCAGAGCAGTACGACCTCGGTATTGACTTCGGCTTCCTGAACAATAAGCTGACCTTCACCGTCGACTGGTTCAAGAAGAAGACCAATGGCATGCTGAAGGATATGAATATCCCGTCGTATGTGGGTGAGTCTAAGCCTATCGGTAACGTTGGTGATATGGAGAACACAGGTATCGAGTTCGAACTTGGCTATAAGTTCAATATCTCAGATGCCAAGTTCCAGATCAAGGCCAATGCCTCTTATCTGAAGAACAAGTTGGTGAAACTGGGTAACGCAGCAGGTTACGAGACCTATGATAATGTATCGAACCTGGGTAATATTTCACGTGCAGAGGCTGGCGAGCCCTTCCCCTATTTCTGGGGTTACAAGACAGCAGGTATCTTCCAGAATTGGGACGAAGTAAACGCTTATACCGGTGCTAACGGTTTGATTCAGCCAGACGCTCGTCCAGGATATGTCCGCTTTGTTGATATCAATGGTGACGGCACCATCGACGATGCCGACCGTACGAAGATTGGTAAGGGTACACCTGACTGGACCTTTGGTGGTACATTCAATGCTGCTTGGAAGGGCTTCGACTTCATGATGTTCTGGCAGGGTACATACGGTAATGATATCTTTGATGCAACTCGTCGTCTCGACCTTCCTGCCATCAACCTGCCTTCATGGTTCCTCGGACGTTGGACGGGTGAGGGTACTTCTGACAAATATCCCATTTATATCCAGGGTGATGCTACCAACTGGCAGGCTTCTGACCTTTATATCCACGACGGTAGCTATATCCGTCTGAAGAATATCGAGTTGGGCTACACAATTCCAGAGTATCTTACCAAGCGGGCGTTTATCAGCCGTCTGCGCCTTTACGTGGCAGCAGAGAACCTGCTGACATTCACCAAGTACTGGGGCTTCGATCCTGAAATCTCTTCAGCTGCCACCTCTTGTGGTGTTGACTTCGGTGTATATCCGCAGCCTCGTGTCCTCCGTGTTGGTGTAAACCTCACTTTCTAATGATAAAGGATAATAAGGTAAACTAGTATAAAAGGAAATAATATATAGGAATTATGAAAGCAAACAAGATAATATTAGGAATGTTCGCTGCACTGGCAATGACCAGCTGTAAGGACAGCTTTCTGGAGGTGACCAGTCCTACCGACACCTTCATTGATGAATACTACACCACAAAGACTTCACTTGATGAAGCTCTGGTGGCCGCATACGCACCTCTGCACTGGTATGACTATGGTTCAACATGGCAGTACAATGCCCTGAACTTCGTTTCAGAGTTTATGAGTGATGATATGTATCCCAATGGAAGTAGTAATACTGACCAGCCGATGCTTCAGCTGATGTTCAACTACTCTTGTACTCCGATTGTCTGCCTGACAGGTATCTGGAGCGACAGCTATTCAGGTGTAAAGCGCAGCAATGATGTGCTGACATACGCTGAGTGGGTGGCTGAAAAGGGTAATATCACTGCTACAGAGAAGGCAGACTATGAGACTCAGGCCCGTCTGCTTCGCGTGTTCTATTATCTGCAGTTGTGGAAATTCTATGGCAACGTTCCCTGCTACTTTGAGAACCTTCCTTCACCTTATATTTCTGAACAGCTGACAGCTGACGAGGTATATGCCAAGGTGATTGCCGAACTAGAGGATATTATTGCTAGTGGTAACTTGAAGGATGATTACCCCGCAGACCAGAAAGGTCATGTGACGAAACCCCTGGCGTATATGATTTATGCTGAGATGGTGATGATCCAGAATGATAATGGCCGTTATGCAAAAGCCCTTGCATACATGCAGGAACTGATCAATAGCGGACGTTACCAGCTGACAGCTAACTTCCAGGATATTTGGGAAGAGAGCGGAGAGTGGAATGCTGAGTCAATCTTTGAGATCAA
>JAFPED010000210.1 GCA_017423565.1 Prevotella sp.
AGGACATCTCAAAGTCTTATGATGATAATCTCTCCACCCTTTATCATTCTCCATGGACCGGAACGTCTTTCCCTGTTATCCTGACTTATAACCTGCAAGGACCTGCCCATGTGGATTATGCACTCTATACACCGCGCCAGGATGGAAACAACAACGGTAATTTTGAACAAGTGGACATCGACTATCAGGTGAGCGGTTCGACACAATGGATCAGATTGCGTACTGCAAACCTTGGTGGAAGTGGTAGTATTGCCAACATCAGTTTTGGGGATGAGGGCATTGATGATGTCATGTCAATCCGTTTCACAGTACGGAGTGGAGTCAATGGATTTGCCAGTTGTGCGGAGATGGCTTTCTATGAGAAGGACGATTTCATCGGCGATATGTTGAAGGATGTCTTCGCTGATAAGCTTTGCACCCGTCTAAAAGATGGAGTGACACGTGAAATGATTGAACAGATGGAGATGGAAGAGTTCCGCTCACTCGCTTATCAGTTGCAGGATGGAACCTATTCAATGAAATACCGTGTCGGTGAGTTTAAGGCTTATCGTCCGGTGGCAGATCTTCGCAATGAACTGAAGAACAGCTACACCTATAATAATCATGAGAATCCTACGGGAATAACATTCAAGAAAGATGAGAATGTCATTGTCGTTGTCGAAGGAATCGGCGATTCTCCTGTGACTCTTCAGGTGCGCAACTTCGGTCCTGAAGACTTTAACACAGAATACTATCCCTTGTCGAATGGTGTTAACATCATCAATTGCCGGAATAAGGGCAATGGATACATTGATTATTATACTAAGAATTACAAGGATGCTCCAAAGGTAAAGATTCATTTTGTCAATGGAGTGGAGAACGGTTACTTCGACCTTGAGCGTGGTGATACCAATGATGACTGGAAGGCATTGCTTGCCAATGCTAAAGGCGATTGTATGGACTTTGTCTCAAAGAACATCCAAGGGGTATTCCCCGTCTCTGCATTAAAGGCAAATTGTCCTACTAATGGGGTATGGCTCGTGACCACTTACGACAGTATTGTTTCCCTTGAGCAGGAAGTAATGGGATTGAAGAAGTACAACAGGAAATATGATAACCACATGGCTGTCATCTCTGTGAAGACGAGTGGGGGACTATACCATGCCAGCAATGACGGCTTCTGCGTTCCCATAAATGCGTTGAGAGACCCGACTTCATCTACTTACTTCGATTTCTGGGGTGCTGCTCATGAGCTTGGACATGTGAACCAGACCAATGGTATGCTGTGGATTGGCCTTACCGAAGTAACCAACAACATCTATTCCGCTTACGTAGAGCACATGCTCCGGCCAAACGGATACCATCGCCTTGAAAACGAGTCAAACGGTTTCCGCTATTATGACTTCATGGAGTATAACATCATGAAGGGCGGTCAGTTTGTTCCTCATGCCCATAACGATGTCTTCTGTACATTGATTCCTTTCTGGCAGCTTCTCGTCTATACAAAGATTGCAGGCATTCAGCCGGATGCCTACCCCGAGATGTTTGAAAAGATGCGAACGATGGATGTAGGAAGTATGGATGACGGACAGAAGCAGGTGAACTTCATGCGTCAGTGGTGCGATATCACCAAGACAAACTATCTTCCTTATTTTGCTAAAGTCGGAATGTTTAAGACCGTGAATGAGGAGATCGGTGATTACAGTACCCGTCAGCTGACCATTACTCAGTCGATGTTGAACGAGTTGCGTAGTCATGTGGAAAGTGCAGGATATCCAGAGGCTCCGGAAGCATTCTATTTCCTGGATGTGAACAATATGCCTGCGTTCCGCGATAAGGCTCCTCTTGTTGCCAATGAAGTGAATGCTGGTTGTGTCCGTTCAGGAAACACGGTAAAGATAGAGCACAGCGCATGGAAGAATGTGGTAGGCTTTGAGACGTATGATGCTCAAGGTAATCTGCTTCATATCACTTCCTACGGACATGGTTCGGCAGCAATTGTTCCTACAACTACAAATGTTGAGTGGATTTCTTCAGAGAATCCGGCTTATATCATGGCGGTAGGATACGATGGAAAGAAAGTAAAGTGCTATCAGCCGTAGCGGCTAATAGTGATTCATAGAAAATTCCGCTAAAACTCTTTAGTAAGAATAAGACGTTGGCTGAATCCCTTGCTTGGGGTTCAGCCTTTTTTGTTGCGTTTTTTTCTTTCGATATTGTATAATTATATCATTTACTTTTCTATTTGTAACAATCGGAAAGTGAATTAAAGAATAATTCACATATTAATGCTTTTGACAACATATTTGTTACACAAGGACAAGGAGTATAGAATGGCATTTGTTAAATTTGTGTCAAATAAGTAATTGTTTTTAATATTATAAATATTATGTTACGTTTTAATTCATTTTTTATCAAGAAATTAAAGGTTCTGCTGTTCCTGTTTTGCTTCGTTCCTTTTGGTGCGATTGCTCAAAACAGTGTGAAGGGAACGGTTAGTGATGGATCTGGTGAGCCGATTATTGGTGCATCAGTGAGAGTAGTTGGAACGAACACCGGTGTGATAACTGACATTAACGGTCAGTTTAACGTCAATGCCGCTTCAAATGCTCGGTTGTCTGTTTCTTATGTGGGTTATGTTACTCAAGAAGTAAATGTTGGTGGTCGTCAGAACATTGATATTGTACTGAGTGAAGACAACACGACCTTAAACGACGTCGTAGTGATTGGTTATGGTACGCAACGTAGAGAAGCCGTAACAGGTTCTGTTGCCAATGTGAATGGTGAGAAGCTGAACCAGATTGCTGCTACCAATGCCGCTCAGGCTCTGCAAGGCCGTGTAGCTGGTGTGCTCATGACACAGACAAGTTCTAAGCCAGGTGCCGAGATGCAGATCCGCATCCGTGGTCAGCGTTCATTGACAGCATCTAACGATCCTCTGATCGTGCTTGACGGAATTCCTTTCATGGGCCAGCTCTCTGATATCAATCCTACTGATATCAAGTCGATGGATATTTTGAAGGATGCTTCAGCAACTGCTATTTACGGTTCTCGTGGTGCTAATGGTGTTATCCTTATTACCACAGAGAAGGGTTCTATGGGATTGCCCGCCAAGGTGACATATAATGGTTATGTCAGCTTCAAGAAGATTTTCCATAAGTATCCTATGATGGATGGTCCTACGTTCTCTAAGTTCCGTAAGTATGCTGGTATGTATCAGAATTCTCTTGATGAGAGTGATGACACCAATACCGACTGGCAAGATTTGTATTACCAGACTGGTGTAGGCCATAATCACGACGTGAGCGTGGCTGGTGGTACCAATGGTGGCAGCTATAGCTTCGGTGCTGGTTACTATCACGACGAGTCTGTTGTTCCCACTGAAGGTTACGACCGTGTGAGTGTACGTGGTAACTTTGACCAGAATGTAGGAAAATGGTTCCGTTTTGGTTTGTCTACCAACAACAGCTATCGTATTAATAAGGGTGTGAACGATATGTATGGCGTGCTCAGCAAGAGCCCGCTTGCCAGCCCATACGATGAAAATGGCAACCTGAAGCGTTTCGTAACACTTCCTGCTGATGACCAGTCTGTTGTAACAAAGGAAACGGTGAAGAGAGACAAGGATGTCTGGCTGAACGAAAACAAGGGTGTCGGTTCTTACAATACTCTCTTCGGTGAAGTGAAGTGTCCTTGGGTTGAAGGTCTTAGCTATCGCATCAACATCGGTTTGAACTTCCGTTCTTCCAAAGGTGGTGGATTCACAGGTACAGGTGTCAATAATAAAGATGCTAACGCTGCCAATGGTGGTTGGATCTCTGAGAACCAGACACGTAACTGGGCAGTTGAGAACTTGATTACCTTCGACCGCACTTTTGCTGAAAAGCACAATGTCAATGTAGTGGGTATGTACTCCGCTGAGCAGACAACATACGAATCTACTGGTGCTAATGCACAGAGCATCCCTGCTGATTACTTCCAGTACTATGCTCTTGATAAGGCAACAGGACAGGTTAATCTCAATAATTACAGTTATTGGCAGAGTGGCTTGATGTCTTGGATGGGTCGTGTGATGTACTCTTACGATAACAAGTATATGGTTTCTGCAGCCCTCCGTTCCGATGCTTCTTCTCGTCTGGCAAAAGGACACCAGTGGCATACTTATCCCGCTGTCAGTGCAGGTTGGAATATCGCACGTGAAGAGTTCATGAAAGACTTGAAGTGGATTGACAACTTGAAGCTGCGCGTTGGTTATGGTGAGACCTCTAACCAGAGTATCAATCCTTACTCTACTCTCGGTGGACTCGCCGTCCGCAACTATAACTTCGGTAATGGTACTAACTATAAGGCAGGTTACTACGTAAATGCACTGCCTAATCCCGAGTTAGGTTGGGAGTACTCTAAGACTTGGAACTTCGGTCTCGACTTCTCATTCTTCAATGGACGTCTCTCTGGATCATTCGAATACTATACACAGAAGACCAACGACATCCTGCTCGATGTGTCAATGCCTTCTACCTCTGGTGTGAGCAGCTTTACGGGTAACATCGGAAACACTCAGAACAAGGGATTTGAGTTGACATTGAATGGAATCATCATCGACAACAAGAACGGCTGGCACTGGGAAGCTGGTATCAACCTCTATGCTAACCGCAACAAGCTGACCAAGCTGACAGGTGCAAACTACGTGACTGCAGACGGCAAGGTTGAGCCTGAGAGAGATGAGGGTAACCGTTGGTTCGTAGGTCATCCTATTGATGTCATCTACGACTATGAGTATGATGGTCTGTGGAATGCAGAGGATGTTTACGAAGTGACATTACCTGATGGCACCAAGACTACAAACTTTGCTATCCTGGAACCAGGTGGCAACCTTGGTATGATTAAGGTAAAGTATAATGCCGACGCTCTCGATGCTAATGGCGTTCCTACTCGTGCCATCGGTGCTGAAGACCGTCGTATCATAAGCATGGAGCCAAAACTCATCGGAGGTTTCAATACTACAGTTGGTTATAAGGGCTTCGACCTTACAGTGATAGGTGCATTCCAGATTGGAGGCAAGCTTATCAGTGCTATCCACTCTTCTAATGGTTATCTGAACATGTTGACAGGTCGTCGCGGACAGCTTGATGTTGATTACTGGACCGAAGATAATACTGGTGCCAAGTATCCGAAACCAGGTGGTATTTTAAGTAGTGATAACCCCAAGTATGGTTCTACTCTCGGTTATTTCGATGCTGGCTACTTGAAGGTTCGTGCCATCACCTTAGGCTACAACTTCGATAAATTGAAAGCAGTCAAGAACTTCGGTATCAGCCGCCTGCGCCTCTATGCTACGATTCAGAACCCGTTCGTACTCTTCTCACCCTTCAATAATGAGAGTGGACTTGATCCCGAAACAAACTCTTGGGCTAATGAGAACACGGCTGTTGCTTACGGTGAATACTCTGGTAAGCACAGAATGCCAATCGTAGGTTATAACACGCCTACAACCCGCAACTTCCTGTTCGGTATTAACGTCACATTTTAATTAAGTATTAAAGATATGAAAACTAAAAGTATAAAATATATCCTCGCTGCTGGTCTCGTTTTATGCGGTCTTTCCGCAACCATGACTTCCTGCTCTGATGTTCTTGACGAACAGCCACGCAGCCAATTTGACCCAACATTCTTCAATACGAAGACGGGTATTGAGGGTGGCTTGACCTCACTCTATGCTCACTTGCGCTATTTCTATGGCAACGGTTATTTCCTGAACAGTGTTGAGACTGGTACCGACGAATATACCTACGGTCAGTCTGCCGATGGTAACTTCAAGGATGCCGACCTCTCTGGCGTTGGTTCCATGACACCCAGTAACTCTATTGCAGGATCTATCTGGGGTGCTTTGTTCCCAAACATCAATACAGCCAGTGGTATTATCGAGAATGGTGCTGCTGCAGGTATCGACGATGCACTGCTTGCTGAGGCTTACTTCTTCCGTGGTTTTGACTACTTCCTGTTGGTTCAGACCTATGGTGGTGTTCCTCTGGATTTAGGTGCTGGTGAACTGAAGTTCAATACATCAACCGTTCGTACCTCTGTACGTAACACGGTGGACGAAGTCTATCAGAAGTGTATCTTCCCTGACCTGGAGAAAGCCCTGAATGATCTGCCCGAGAATCCTCGTCTGACTGGTACAGTCACCAAGAATGTGGCTCGTCTGTATCTCTCAAAGGCTTACTTGACATACGCTTGGTGGTTGGAGAATCCTAACAAGATTCCTACCTATCCTGAGTGTACCCGTGATGCAAGTAAAGCACAGAGCTACTTCCAGAAAGCATACGACATGGCTATGCAGGCCATCAACAATCCTGGCCCGTATAAATTGCAGCCCACATTCTATGATGTAAACGTAGCTACCAACGACCGCAACTCAGAGATCATGCTTTATGCTGACCACGATGAGGATGAGAAGTTTGGTAACGGCGGTGCTGGTTACGGATGGGGTAGTGGTGGCTCTCCTGAGAACTTCGCTTACTGGATGGAGACTTGGAACTACACAGAGATGGTTGCCAAAGCCAAGGATAAGGATGGTAAGGATATAACCCTGAACCCCATCCAGCGCGAAGCAGTGCAGGCTCTGGGACGTCCTTGGACACGTATGGCTCCTATCGCTGACAACTTCATGGAAGGTGGCGTGTGGGAAGATGCTGTGAAAGCTATCGACTCTCGCTACGATGCAACCTTCACACTGCGCTATCACACGAACTGGCCGA
>JAFPED010000211.1 GCA_017423565.1 Prevotella sp.
GTAGCCTTTGGCTATTGGCAGTTAGCCAAAGGCCAAAAGCTAACAGCTAAATAATTATTGATCAGGATTTTCAACGTATCCTTGGTATTCTGGGTCTAAAGCAGACATGATACTGTTGTAGGACTGCTGCATGGTGGCTTGTATATTCTCAGGACCTTTACCAATAGGTGCTATGGGCTGATGGATGGTGAGTCGAAGAGGGTGCCAATTGGCAAAATGCCAGTCTCGCATTCTTGGCATGATATGGAAGGATCCATTAATAGTTAATGGTACGACAGGCAGCTGTAGCTCATCGGCCAGCGAGAAAGCACCTTTCTTGAAAAATCCCATGTGTCCTGTAAAGGTTCGTGACCCTTCTGGGAAGACAACGACACTAAGGTTACCCTGCTGTAGGATGTGGCGTGCATTCTCAATTGTAGCCTTTATTTTCTTTGGTCCTCGTTTGTCAACGAATATCTGATGAGACTTCCGACAGGCATATCCAAGGAAGGGAATCTTTCCTAACTGGTGTTTCATCATCCACTTAAAGTTGCGGTCAAGATATCCATAAATAAGGAAGATGTCGAAGGCACCTTGATGGTTGGCTACAAAGACGTATGACTGGTTGGGTTCCAGATTCTCGCGTCCTTCAACCGTAACCGGCAAGAGACAAACGCGGAGAATGACCCTTGCCCACCATCGTCCGGGATAGTATCCCCAGAAGTGTCCATCACCAATGGTTGTGCCAATGCCTACCGCAACGGCCATTAAGATTGTCATGAAGATGAGTACAGGCAGTACTACAAATAGCTGATAAATTCTGTAGAGGTATTTCATAATATTTTATATTTGCTTTTGGCTATTGGGGGTTGGCTCTTCTGAGTGTGATAACCACTATTTCTGCCGGCATGCCCAACCGGAACGGAACGAGTCCGCCCAAGCCCTTGGTTACAAACAATGCTCGATGACCCTCATAGTAGAAACCTGCGCACTCACGTGATGTGAGCGAAAGCGGAGACCATCCGAATATTCCGAACTGCATACCATGTGTGTGTCCACTGAGTGTGAGTTGTGCATGGCTGTTAGGTAATATCTGTTTTCGCCACGCAGACGGATCGTGTTGCAACATAAGGACGAACGACGAAGAGTCAATACCATGGAGTGTCTTGGTGACGTCTCCATAACGTGGCATCCGTGATACATCGCCCCAGTTTTCCATACCTGCAACGACAATGCTGTCATTACCCCGACGAATAATACGGTTTTGGTTCATCAGCAAATCCCACCCCATAAGGCGCTCTTGCCTTTGAGTCTCAAGGATTAGGTTGGGGTTTTTGGCTTCTGGTTTCTGGTATCGGTCATAATCATGATTACCCAACACAGCAAACACCCCGTCAGGTGCTTGTAGCCGTTTCAGTATGGGTTGGAACTCTGGGATTTCACTTGGTTCAAAGTTCTGGACGTCACCAGTAAAGACAATCATATCGGGATGTTGTGCAAGAATACTGTCAACATCTCGCTGCACAGCCCACTGTCTTCGACCAGAGAAAGAGCCAAGATGTACATCAGAAATGAGCACCACCCGATATCCATCGAATGCTTGTGGCAAGTCTGGAGATGCATATTCAACATGGTTAACCTCCACCTCCTCGAAACCGAAAGTCATCCCATAAACAACTAATGCCATCATGACAAATGCACTTATCACCCCAATGGTGTGGCGATATTTTCGTGGTGAGAGCCACCGTGCGATATAGTAGCATACCAATGGCACAACAAGGAAGCCCATGACGAGCAGGAAGAGAAGTGAATAACGTACCATCATAAGTTTGCTATTAAGAATTTACGTACTGTTTCTATCGGCATCCCACGTCGCTTAGCATAGTCAGCAAGCTGTGTGTCGTCAATCTTGCCTATGGCAAAGTAACGCGACTGGGGATGAGCAATCATGAGTCCACTGACACTGGCATGTGGACGCATGGCCCCACTTTCGGTGAGGTGTATGCCTATCTGCTGCATGTCGAGTATGTCATTAATGAGGAAGTTCAGGCTGGTATCAGGCAACGAGGGATATCCAACGGCTGGACGTATGCCCTGGAATGTTTCACGATGCAGGTCATCAATGGTCAATTGTTCTGCCGGTGCATAGCCCCAGTATGTGCGCCGCACCTCTTTATGCAGCCGTTCTGCTGCTGCCTCAGCCAACCGGTCAGCAAGCAACTGCATCATCATCTTGAGATATGGGTCATCATCGAAGTCATGCTCCATACCACTATCAACCGTCGTGGCAAAGACACCAAGGGTGTCGGGCTGACCAGACGACAAAGGTCGCACAAAGTCGGAAATGCACAAGCAAGGATTACCTTGTTGCTGCCGTAGAAAAGGCAGTCGGAAGCCTTCGCCGACTATATCATCACCATCGCTATTGGCTTTCAGCAAGCGGAATACGGCATGTGCCTGGTAACGCTGTTGGTAGCGTTCAAGCAGTTGTATAGCCTCATCATGGAGACGCTGTTTCTCATGGTCTGGCTTACCGTGCATACCCCATGCATAGTAGAAGTAATCCCAGTTAATGTAGGACTTGATGGCATTGATGGGATAGTGTATGATCATGGGTGGCGAAACTGTATTTCCTGACCCGCCTTAATGGCAGACACTTGACCATTGTCATATACGAGAAGCCCATTACACAGGGTCTTTTCCACACGCCAATCGAAGCTATGTCCCTCCATGGGGCTCCAACCACACTTGCTGAGAATGTTATCGGCAGACACTGTCCAAGGACTATGAGGCCGGACAATCGTAATATCAGCTTTGTAGCCTGGTCGCAAGAAGCCTCGCTGACTGACATCAAACAACATAGCAGGTTGGTGGCACATAAGCTGAACGAGTCTTTCGATAGTCAGTACACCCTGATCAACTAACTCAAGCATGGTAACAAGCGAGAACTGTATCATTGGCATGCCCGAGGCTGCCTTCGCTGCTCCACCCTGCTTCTGTTGCAGAAGATGAGGAGCATGGTCGGTAGCTACTGCTGCAATATGTCCATCGGTCAGTCCATCACGTAATGCCTGACAGTCACGGAAATTCTTGATGGCGGGGTTTACCTTGATACGACTCCCGAGTCGCTGATAGTCAACCAACGAGAAGAACAGATGTCCTATAGTTGCCTCTGCCGTAATCTGACTGGTATATGGAGCAAAAAGTGATAATTCCTCAGCTGTTGTCACATGGGCAACATGAAGACGTGTCTGATGCTGAACAGCTAATGAGATTGCCTTAATCGTAGATGACAGACATGCTTCCTCGGAACGTATCAGAGGATGAAATCTTACATCAGGGTCGTCACCATGCTGTTTCTTGGCTGCTGCCATGTTTGCATTAATGATGGCAGTATCTTCACAATGTGCCATCAATGGTAATGGGGTCGTTGCAAAGATACGCTCCAGCACCTCGTCCCTATCAACCAGCATATTCCCCGTTGATGACCCCATGAAGAGTTTTATACCAGGGATGCGGTTCAAAGGCAAGCGGTCGAACAGCGTATAATTATCGTTAGTGGCACCGAAGAAGAACGAGTAATTGATCCAGCTATTATCGTGTGCCAACATGAATTTCTCTTCTAATGCCTCAAGAGTGGTAGTCTGTGGAACAGTGTTTGGCATATCGAAGAAGCTTGTCACCCCACCAGCAGCTGCAGCACGACTCTCTGTACGGATGTCTGCTTTCTCTGTCAAACCTGGCTCCCGAAAATGCACATGCTCATCAATGACACCAGGTAAAACATAACAGCCCGTGGCATCAAGCGTATTATCGCCGTATGCTTCGGGCTGCAAGTCGCCTTCTATAATATCGACAATATAGTCATCGTGAATGACAATGGAGCCTTTGAAAACACGCCCCTCATTGACAATGTTCCCTCCCTTGATAATCATAACCGTTTATTCTTGAGGAATGGCAAGGGGAACGTTGCTAACAGAATCAACAGCAGCAGGAACGGTTCCTGTAGCAGCAGGAGCAGGCTCGTCAACATCGAATCCCTGCATGCGTCGTTCATTCTCCTGAGCAGTAGTATAATAGTCGCTGACGTACGGGTCTTTCTTGAATTTCTTGGTAGCCTTCGACATAATATACTCTATCTGAGGTGTCAGAATAGGATAGCGGTAAACACTCGTCAGCATCTCAAAGAAGTAAGGACCAAGAGCATTATCGAAATTCTCAACTATGGCATTAGTCATGAGCTGTTCGCGCTCTTGAGCTATCTGGTCTGCCTCTGCCTGCACCTCTTGGATAATCTGTGACTCGTCAATACCTTCCAGTATCATCTGGTTATGCTTGTGCTCAAGCTCATTGAAACGGTTATCCAACTGATTATGCTTATCAATAAAATGATAAAGACTATCGTTCAGAGCCGTTCCTGTGACCGACTGCTTTGCCCGGTCAATGTGGATGACAATCTCACCCTCTTCGAGCACCACAGGCATAATGCTTTCGTCGTCCATGAAAAGACTTGCTATACGGACGGTATCAAGTACTCCAGAGAACTGGAACTTTCCATGTACGACATCACATGAGTCAAGATTCTTCAACTCCTGATTCTGTATGGCCTTCAAATAGAGTTTGCTGCCATCGAGTGAGGAAATAGAAGAAGAACCCTGCACATGATATGCTGTAGAGCAGGATGTAAATGCTGCTAAAGCAGCGAAGAGATAGAGAAAATTCTTTATTGGCATCATAATCATCGCTTTCCGTAACGCAAAAGTATAACGATATATTGGAATAAGAAAAAAAATTTGCGCAATTTAAAACAATTGTGCAAACTTTTAGCGTTTTTTTGCCATCACGTTTCCTTTTCCAATTCTTTCGCTATGCGATGACTCGTATATAACTGCAACAAGGCTGCCAACAGAAGCGAGACAACCCAGTTATTGCCAATGTACTGAACGTAGGTGATTTGGTCGAAGTGGAAAGGGTTACCATATGAAGCATACATCAGCAGTGCACTAACCACCAACAGCACGTCGCTCAACAACACAAAACGCCTCAAGCGACGAACATTGAAATTATTGCCATCATAACGTTGTAACATCTGCATGGAAACAAACATCAGCACACCAGGAATGAACACCACAGGGGCTGCATTGCTTCTGAACAGAGCCATTCCTGAACCTACAACCATCAGCAACCCACCAATAATAAAAATGATATTCTGGAACCTACTCAACTGTTTCATTGTCGTCTTCTGGTGTTTCTTCTTCCAAATCGTCACTCAACACAAAGATATCCTCGTCGTCAGTTTTCATAAAATAACGCTCACGAGCTATCTTCTCTATGGCTTTTGGGTCTTTGTCGAGCTGACGAATACGAGCCTGATTACGTTCATGCTCCTGATTATACTTCTCGATTTCTAACTCCAATTCACTGATGGTCTGTTTATTGCGGAAATGACTCCACACGCTATTCTCATCAACAAAACCAATAAACACGACAGCGAAGACCGCCACAACAGCATACTTAAGCCACGTAGAGGTCTTGACAAACTGCCATATATTCTTCAGATACTTTTTCATTAGCGTCCTCCTCTTCTTATTCCTTATATTATTATAATAGGTGTAATGTTCCTATTAAGAACAGCAAGCCATAACCCAAGAACATGGATAGCAAACCTACAATCAAACCTATACGCACCATGTCTTTCTGTTGCACCAAATTGGTAGCATAAGCCAAGGCATTGGGGGGTGTAGATATAGGAAGTACCATGGCGCTCGAAGCTGCAATTGCCACACCAATAAGGACGGTCTGCGTTCCTCCTATAGGATCAAGCGTATTACCCATGGCACCACATACGAATGCCAGGATAGGCATCAGCAACGCTGCTGTTGCAGAGTTCGATATGAAGTTGCTAAGCAAATAACAAATGATGCCGGAAAGCAACAGGATGACCAACGGCGAGAATTCACCAAACGGTATGCTCTCAACTGCATTCTCTGCCAGTCCCGACTTGTTCAGTCCATAACCCAGGGCAAAACCTCCTGCTACCATCCAGATAACCGACCAGTTCACCTGCTCAAGGTCACGTTTAGTAATTACTCCTGTCAGGGCAAAGACCACAAATGGTATCATGGCCACCGTAAAACTATTAATGCCTGTCACACTGTCAAGCAGCCATAAGGCAACAGTAACAAAGAATGTAACAATGACAATGTAGGAGTGGACGTTCTTCTTCATTTCACCATCTATTTCCAACTTTATGGTCTTCTGACTGAAAGGGAACATGGTTTTAAGCAGCCACCAACTGATGAAAAGAAGAAGAAGAACCAGTGGCAACATGAACATCATCCATTCTCCGAAACCAAGACCAAGGTTCAGGCCTTCTGGGTCATTCAGATATTTGATGGCTATGGTGTTAGGTGGTGTACCGATAGGTGTACCCATACCGCCTAAATTAGCTGCAACAGGAATAGACAAGGCCAGCGCTATACGCCCCTTTCCTTCGGGAGGCAACTGCCGGAAGACTGGTGTAAGGAATGTAAGCATCATAGCTGCTGTTGCTGTGTTCGACACAAACATTGAAAACAGGCCAGTAATCAGTAGGAAACCCAATAGCACCATATTGCTGTTTGTACCAAATGGCTTCAGCAAGACCTTGGCCAACTGTACATCCAAGCCCGTCTTTGTAGCGGCAATGGCAAGAATGAATCCGCCAATGAACAACATGATGACAGGGTCGGCAAAGGTAGCCATGATTCCTTTATATGACAGCAAATCGCCTACCACTGTAGGATCACACATCCATTTGATGCCACTATCACTGGTAAAGAGCAACATCATTCCAATAACAGCTACCGATGTGGCCCAAGAAGAAACAATCTCCATGATCCACATCAGGGTGGCAAAGGCAAAGATGGCAATGATACGCTGCTGAACTATTGTCAGTCCCTGAATACCATACCAGTCGGTAGGGATATTCCATAATGTCAAGGTTACTACCAAGACAATAAGCATCTTGACAAGTCGGCTATTAAGCTTGTCTGGACTATATTTGCGAGCATGGCGGAAATCGCGACCCGCTTCAATGAGATGTGCACCTCTGTGTATAATCTTAGAGGTTCCTGGAAAATGAAACATTTGCTTTTACTTTTCTTTTTTAAATTTGGATGCAAAGGTACTAAAATATTCTTAATTCTTAATTCATATTTCATAATTATTTTTTACCTTTGCATTCGCTAATCAAAACAAACTATGGAAGAATATATCGTTTCGGCCAGAAAATACAGACCTGTCACCTTCGACAGCGTAGTAGGTCAGTTAGCACTGACCACTACACTGAAGAACGCAGTGAAAAGCGGTAAACTGGCACACGCTTACCTGTTTTGCGGTCCACGAGGCGTAGGAAAGACTACTTGCGCACGTATCTTTGCCAAAGCCATCAACTGTTTCTCCCCCACCGAAGACGGAGAGGCTTGTGGTCACTGTGAAAGTTGTATGGCATTCAATGAGCAACGCTCATTTAACATCTTTGAGCTTGATGCTGCTTCGAACAACTCAGTAGAGCATATCAAGACGCTCATGGAGCAGACACGCATACCACCACAGGTAGGAAAATACAAGGTGTTCATCATCGATGAGGTACACATGCTCTCAACAGCAGCCTTCAATGCATTCCTGAAAACCCTGGAAGAGCCACCTGCACACGTCATCTTTATTCTGGCAACAACCGAGAAACATAAGATTCTGCCAACCATCCTGAGCCGTTGTCAAATTTACGACTTCGAGCGCATGACCGTACAGTCAACCATTGACCATCTGAAATATGTGGCATCTAAGGAAGGCATACAATACGAAGAAGAAGCACTGGCCGTCATTGCAGAAAAAGCTGACGGCGGCATGCGTGACGCACTAAGTATCTTTGACCAAGCAGCATCTTTCTGCCAAGGAAACATCACCTATCAGAAAGTTATTGAAGACCTGAATGTGCTGGATGCAGAAAACTACTTCAACATCATTGACCTGGCAATTGAAAATAAGGTCAGTGACATCATGGTGCTACTCAACAACATCATCAGAAACGGATTCGACGGTGGATTGCTCATCAGCGGACTGGCCAAGCATGTACGTAATGTACTCATGGCAAAGGACGAGGCTACACTTCCACTGCTCGAGGTCAGCCAACAACAGCGTGAACGCTACCAGCAACAGGCCAAGAAATGTGAGACCCGATTCCTATATCAAGCACTGCGCATAATGAACAAATGCGACATTAACTATAGACAATCTGGCAACAAACGTCTATTGGTAGAGCTGACGCTCATTGAGATAGCACAAATAACACAACCTGACGACTCTCCTGCCTCGGGGCGTCGCCCTAAGCGATTGAAAACCCTGTTCAAACATCTGTTACAACAGCCTAAGCCCAAGAAAACGGCCCCACAGGTAGCCGAGGCACCAGCTGTTGTAGCAACCGTTCATTCTATTGAAAGCAAGACCCCAACTGACACTCAGAAGCAACAAGCACCAAGAGTGTCGGGCAGACCAACTCTCAAGACTCCTATTGGTTTTTCATGGAAGACCATATCCACAAAGAACGACAATGGCAGTCTTTCACAAAACACCGACGAGAATACCTCTCTGCAAGAACAGCAGACCTTTACCGACGAAGACCTGCAGTTCCAGTGGATGGCTATGTGCAACCGTATGCCTCAGGAATACACAGGTATCTCCAACCGTATGAAAAGCATTATGCCAATCATCAGTAACTTCCCCAACGTTACCCTAAACGTAGAAAACAAACTGGTGAAAGAGCAAATAGAGCAGATACAAGGGAAGATACTAAGCACCCTGAAGCTTCATCTTCATAATACAGCCATCACCCTGACCATCAATGTCGCAGAACATGAAGGACCTGTTCGTTCATTAACTCGCGCGGAACAATACGAACTATTGGAAAAAGAAAATCCCTCAGTAAAAAGACTGAGGGGACTCCTTGATCTCGAACTGGCCTAAGGTTCAGTACCAAGCCTTAACACGCCTTTATATCAGTGGCATTCCTAATGCCTTACATTCCTGACGCATCTCGTCTGGCCATATCGAAGCTTGTATCTCACCTATATGGGCTTTATGAAGCAGCACCATGCACAAACGGCTCTGGCCTATACCACCACCTATAGACAACGGTAACTCACCAGCAAGCAGTTTACGATGGAAATAGAGCTGCTCACGATCTTCCATACCTTCTATTTTCAACTGACGCAACAATGACTCCTGGTCAACACGGATACCCATAGACGACAATTCAAACGAACGTCCCAACACAGGATACCAGATAAGTATATCACCATTCAGACCTGCCCTACCATTTTCTGCCACTGTTGACCAGTCATCATAGTCAGGAGCACGACCGTCATGTTTCTCGCCATTACTGAGTTTTCCGCCTATACCTATTATAAATACAGCACCATAAGCTTCACATATTGCATCCTCACGCTCCTTTGGTGTCTTGTCAGGATACATCTTCAGCAGTTCTTCAGCATGAATAAAATGAATCTTCTCTGGGAGGAAAGGCTTAATCTGTGGATAAGTCTCACATGTAAGGTACTCCGTACGACGAATGGCAGCATAAATACGCTCCACCACATCTTTCAAATAAGACACAGTACGCTGTTCCTTCGTTATCACCGCCTCCCAGTCCCACTGGTCAACATACAACGAATGCAGATTGTCTAACTCCTCGTCAGCACGAATAGCGTTCATGTCAGTATAAATACCATACCCTGGTTCTATCTGATATTCCGCCAGACTTAAGCGTTTCCACTTGGCCAAAGAATGAACTACCTCTGCACGTGCATCGCCTAAATCCTTGATTGGGAATGTTACAGCACGCTCCACACCATTCAAGTCGTCATTTATTCCTAAACCTTGCAGCACGAACAATGGAGCCGTCACACGGCGAAGCCTCAGCTCTGTCGATATATTCTGTTGAAAAAACTCTTTTATCAGTTTTATACCCTGCTCCGTTTGTTTCATGTCGAGCAGCGATTGGTAGTCGATTGGCTTAATCAGTTGACTCATTGATATTAATATCGGTTTTATTATGACATTATGTTATTTTTGCGTGCAAAGATATTACTTTTGTGTTATATTTGCAAGCAAAAAGGAAATTATTTTTACACAATGACACGAATACTTGATTTCTGATAACATTTTGCACACCCAATAGCATGTTAAATGATTATAATTCTCAATTCTCAATTCACAATTCTCAATTATAATACGTATCTTTGCATCCGTTTTGGTCCCGTAGCTTAGCTGAATAGAGCGTCAGATTCCGGTTCTGAAGGTCTTGGGTTTGAATCCCAACGGGATCACTTGGGATAGGCAAAGCCAATCCAGATTTGAAAAATCATTTAATTATCGAGAATCCCAGTAAATAAAGGGCTTCTCGATAATTTTCATTCAGGGGTATGGGCTTTCCTACTTTTTGGTCTCAGTCCAACTTTTAGGGTGAAAAATCGGCGCAAATTTTTAATTAAAATGAC
>JAFPED010000212.1 GCA_017423565.1 Prevotella sp.
ACAGAACAAGAACTATCCCAGATCCTAGTGGACAAGGACAGTTGACCGGACCGTATAAGGTGTTCGATCCTTCGAAGGATATCATTTATGTGGTAGGACCTGTTTCTGCCTTGAAGGAAGAAGCTGGTGGTGAAATTAACATCAACAGGAATTGGGAAGGTGAGTATACGCTTTATCCCAATGAGGTGTATCAGTTAGACAACTACAAGTTGAAGCTCTTCCGTTATCCTGGTGGACATATGATGAGTAACGGGAAGATCGATGGTTCTGAAACGACCACACCGCTGACCCAAGAAATCCTTGGTGATGATGATACATTTGAGGCTTACGATGGATTGCCAGCAGGCGTTACTACTGGTCCTGGTGCCAACTACAATGCCATGATCGATGTGGATTCTATTTCGGATACGCAAAAGGGCAATATCACGCTGAACAATGTCTTGGTCGATGGTCTGTATGGCCACACTCAAATCGATGATAGTTACCATCAGATTCCGACCAGCTTTGATCAGGATGCAGTGCACAAGCCGCTTGTTGTTATGGGTGCTGGAACTACGTTGACGCTCAAGAGCGTTGCTGAACCAGACGACCTGACGCAGGAAGGTACCGAACTGCAACGTGGCTACAACAACACCAAGGCTGCTTACTACTACGATCCTGATTATGATGCTGACGCTGACGATGATCCTGACAATGTCTTTGCTACGCGTCATGGCGGTGCAGTCTATGTACACCGTTATGCCACTATGAACGCTGAAGGCAAGGTGACCGTGAAAGACAATCTGCAGAATCTTGATCAAATTGTTTACAATGAGGATGGAGAAGAGGCTGGAACTACACCTGTCAAGATTGAGAGCAACGTCTATCTGCCTACCTTTAAAAAGCACACTTACATCACCAATCCGTTGGATCAAAGTTCACGAATCGGTATCACCAGCCCGATTAGAAATGCGGAGCCTCATTTCACACAGAACACCATGTCACCTATCGCAGAAGCGACTGATGCCACCATTGCATACAATGCTTGGGATAACGAGAACTACTACGATGACTTGGCCCGCTTCTTCTATAGAGGCTATGAGGACGACTTCAAGACCACCTATTATGAACAAAGTGCAGCTAACTATTCGCCGTTGTTGGCTGATGCAGGAGATGATGAAACCATCGAAAAGACCCTCTACTTCGGCTGGACTTGGAACAATGTGGTGACGAGGAAGCCTGCTGGATTCAGCTACGACAACATTGACTCGCCCGAAGACCTTGCCTGGCTGATTAGCTTGGTGAACGGTTTGAACGGCAGGGTAGCCAATGACCTTTCCGCCATTGATGTTATCGAAGAAAAGACCGACATTGACCTGGTGCAGTATGTGTGGCTCCCGGTTGGTGATCGTCTGGTTGGAACGAAGCCCTTCGGCGGCAAGTTCGACGGTCGTGGTCATATCATCGAAAACTTGAGCATTGCTTACTTGGGTAATGGTGATGGCCGTTACAACAGAAACAACTACGGTATGTTCGGTGTGGTTGACGGCGGTGTTGTTGACCGTACCTTTGTGTTGAGCGGCTATATCGAGCCCGTCAGTGACCTGAACTATAAGGGTATGGCCAATATGGGTACCTTGGTTGGTATGCTGGGTACGGATGGTGCATCGAAGCCCGCAAGCATGGTTTCCAACAGCGAAGGTGGAGCCGACATCGTCTGCGCACAACGCGACAATGATTTCAACGTGGGTAGTGTCATCGGTTACATGGTGGAAGGCGAACTCCATTCCTCAATGGGTATGTCCGACATCACAGCCGAGAAGGCCTATCCTAACGGTGGTTATGTTGGAGGTCTGGTCGGTCGTGCCGAACCTGATGTTGAAGGTAAGGTGGCGAAGATCAACAACTCCTTCTCCAACTCCAAGATGACATTTGGCCAAACAAGTATGGTCAGTGCAGGTGGCTTGGTCGGATATAACGTGTCAACCATGCAGAACTGCTACAGCCGTCTGCAAGAAGGCAGCGCTGTTCACGACAAGTTCAAGCTCCTTGCTTTTGAGACCAAGATGCCAATTACCTTGGGTCATAGCTTCCAGATGCCTGTCTATGAACAAGCCGGCTTCGACCAAGGTTGGGGCACTGCTGAGAGCATGCTGATCGACTGCTACCACTACACCAATCCTAAGTCCGCTGACTTCTTCCGTTATATCTATAACGACAACAAGTTGCAGAAGAAGGAAGACGGCAGTTGGATGGATATTGAGGAAGACGAAAGCTGCCTGCTCTTCAACAACCTGAACCAGTGGGTTGAGGATAACAATGGCGAAGGACACAAGTATTCCTTGTGGGTCCGTCCGACCATCACGGGTATCAACGACGACTTCCCGATCTTGCACCTCTGTGATTGGAACAGCGAAGGCAAGCAAGGCCTTGGCGACTTCCGCAACATGGCTACCTGGCATGGTGGTCCTAAGTTGCAGTATGCAGGTCCTGTGCGTGACTTTAATGAACTGAACTCGATGATTGAGAGAATGGGAACCAATGACTATATGTATGTCTATGGTGATATAGCAGAAGAGGTGACGGCTGACATTATGTCGGAAGGTGTCTATAAACCCGCTCAACTCAGCGTTTATGAGCATGCTGCCATCTTGCATCCTGGCACTTTGGCTGAACATCCTCAGACCTACGTTGGCGTGACATTCGACAATTCATGTGGCCATGCCTATTCCACCCCAGAAATCAACCATATGGATAACTTCATTTTGCCACGCGACTGGCACATGTTCTCCTCTTCAATCAACAACGCGCCTTTGGGCTTCAACTATGAGGTGAATGGAGTGAACACCAACCTGTCACAATATTATCCTGAGAATCCTACAGGTGCTGCTGTCGACAATGGTGACTACTACAACAACCCGTGGCCTTATCTGCACCAGCAGGGTCCTTATGGTGAGTTCACATGGCTTAATAATGCCCAATCTAACGATAAGATCCGTTATTGGATGAAGGGTTGGGAGAACAGCCAGAGCTTGAATGTTGAGAATCCTGAAATTGATGAGGAAAAATGGGTCGATGGTTACTTCCCGAGTAGGGTAGATGGCGCAAGTGAATTCAGCAATAGCTGTATTGAAACAGAAGATGAATATGGCCGTTTCCCATACGGTATGGATATGTTCTGCTGGTATGAGCCCGAACCGCACTGGATTAACTTCAAGCGTAACGGACCGAACCACTGGCACAGTGATGAGTATGAAGATGAACATCATCTCCACGCCCACCTGCCTTATACTGAGAATGGCATCGCCAACCAGAATGAGGATGAGCTTGTGTTCGGAAAGGGCTATATGTTCGCCATAGCTGAGAAGACCTACCTGCAAAGCCATGGATATCTGAATGCCAATAGTAATACTCGGGATAGAGTTGTTACCAATACGAATAGTGCATTCGCGGGTAGTATATTCTCGGGATGGAACCTTGTTGGTAATCCGTATCACGCTTACCTTGACTTTGAGGAGTTTGCATCCGACAACAACATTGGCTCATACTATGTGATTTACGATGCTGATGGCTATCAAGACGGCCCGTCAAGTGCCTATCTCTATTATCCGCAGACAGGTTCGAATGGTGGTGCGTATGCAGATCAATTCCTGCATCCTCACCAAGGCTTCTTCGTCAAGTCGACCGATGGTAGTGCCTTGTCATTCAATGAAGGAATGACAGTAACCAGAGACGAAGCCTCTAACAGCGCGTTCCGTAGCTGGAAGCCGAACTATCCTCTGGTCAATCTCTATCTGAACAGCGAAAAAGGTTGTTCAGATGTGACGGTCATTGAGTTCCACAGACCTGAATGGGGTGGCGCAAGGAAACAGAGGGAGCTTCGTCAAGGCAATGGTTTGCTCTATGCCTACAATGATGAAGAACCTTATGCAGCCTTGTTCGTCAAGGAAGGTGCCGAAAGGGTTCCGCTGTGGTTTGAAGCTAAGGATACCGATGTGTATACCATGACTTGGAACACAGCTAACGGTTATTTCAGCAGTCTGTATCTGATTGACAACCTGACAGGCACACGCTACGATATGCTTAATAACGATAGCTATGTCTTTGAAGGTAAAGCATCAGACTATCATTCCCGCTTCTATATCACGTTCAATTGTGTTGACGTGGAAGAGAATGATGAAGACACTGAGACCAACATAGCGTTCTTCGACGGTTCACAATGGGTGGTAACCGGTGAAGGTAATATTGAGTTGATAGACTTGCAAGGCCGCGTCCTTTGGAATTCACGATTGAGTGGAGGCCAGAGTAGGGTAAGTGTTCCCAATGTGGCAGCGGGTCTGTATCTCTTCCGCTTGACAAATGCCAATGAAACGAAAGTCCAGAAAATAATCATTAAATAATAAACCTTGGAGGATTTGAAAATGGAAAATAAGATGAAAAACTTTAGAAATAGATTCTTCGCAGTGATAATCATGTTGTTATTCATTGCGGTTCCAATGCAAGCTCAAGTGTTCATGACAGAAGCAGACCATAATGGAAACATAAGGGTGAATGACCCTGAGTTTTCAGTGCCGGTCCCTTACCAAGGTACTTCTCTTGATGAGATATTTTATGCTCCTTTGGGAAGTGGATGGCTTTTGTTGGCTGGTTTTGGAGGGTATTATCTTCTGAAGAAGCGTAAGGAAGATAAAGAATAATCTAAATACCTTTCCTATTGGCCGCTACAAGGATGCCTTTGTAGCGGCCATTTTTTTTGTTTTTGGGCACAAGAGTCAGGGCTCGGCAGATAGGAAAACCAGCCTCCCATGTCATTCCCGCGTAGGCAAGTATGTTGGAGGGAATCTATGGGAGGTGGTTCAAAGAAGGGAAA
>JAFPED010000024.1 GCA_017423565.1 Prevotella sp.
AAAGTGTCAAAACACATGTAAAAGAAAGAATTAATTAAAATTTCGTGATATGAAAAAGAGATTTTTACCTTTCAGTTTACTTCTGGTAATCATGATCTTAGGTCAGTCAGTAATCGCTGACCAAGGTGGACACTATGTCCCACGCAAGCAAACCAACAATGCGGAAAGCTATATGGGTAGTCTCCGCGCCAACCAAAAGACGGGTTTGATTGATCCTGCTGATATGCTTAAGGCTATGCAGGCTCCGGCAACGAGAGATGCCTCCGACGACCCGCTCTATTGGATTAACATGGGTCCTGACAACATGGGTGGTCAGACTACAGCTATTGTGTACGACAATCGTGGTACTGGTGTTGTTTACATCGGCTCCAAAGGCGGTGGCGTTTACAAGTCCTACAACCAGGGCCTCACTTGGCATCATGTGGGTAACCTCAATCTGATGGTCAGCTGCATGGCTCAAGATGCCAACGGCGTCATTTATGTTGGTACTGGTGACGGCGAAGATGCCATAGTACACAATGGCCTTGACCAGCAAAGCTATGACAATAGTTTTGTGGGCACTGGTCTTTACACTCTTAAGAATGACGTGTTCGAGCAAGTCGTGGCTCCCACAGAGGACGCTTGGTTGTTCGTCAATGACATCGCTGTTGCTGGTGATAAGGTTCTGGCTGCCACCAACGAAGGTCTGATGTGTTCAGCCGACGGTGGCCGTAACTGGTCTACTGTTATTGAAGGCAAAGCTGTTTCCGTAAAGGTCGGTAGCGACAACACGATTGTTGCTGCAGTTGGTGGTCATGTCTATGTTGGCCGTGACGTAAATAATTTGGTCGACCATTCAGGTACGACTAATGCTCTGCAGGGCGACAGCCTCCTGCCTCAAGGTGTGGATGGCGGCATGATCGACCTCGCCATTGCTCCTTCAGATGTTAACACCATCTATGTCAGTTTGATTGGTACGAATGGTATTCACACTGGTGTTTACGTTTCCACTAACAAGGGTGAAACTTGGCGCGTGGCTTATCCCGCCGTTACTACAAATCCACCTCAAGGCCATAACATCTATGAAGGTCTTGGCCTCTACAACCACGGCATCGTTGTCGATCCCGAGAATGCAGAGATCCTCTATGTGCTTGGCTACAACCTTTGGTCATTGACTGCCACAACAGGTGATGGATTCTATTTGGCCATGCAATTGACAGGTCATTCGTACTACTATCTGCCGGATTACATTCACGTTGGCATACACACCATGGTCTTCAACCCCAAAAATAGCCAAGAATGCTATGTGGGTACCGATGGTGGTATCTATAAGGCTACTGGCAGATTCACCTTCAGCAACTGCAACCGCAACTATGTGACTACTCGCATTTTCAATGTGGCCTATTCAGGCATGGATACTAGAGTCATGGCCGCTGGTCTCGACCACGGTACTGTGTTCATTCCAGGTGATGAAGATGGTAATTCTCTTGGATGGGGTTATTGGATCAATCCTAGAGGTGACAATTTGGGCTTGTACAGTAGCGATGGTTCTGATGCTGGCTCATGCGCATTCTCTGCCATCAATTCAAATACGATTTTCGTGTCTTATCGTCGTAAAGATGAGGTTGATAATAAGAAACCTTGGGTTGAACGTTCTGCCACTCTTGGCGAAGACTGGATTTCAACCAACTTCACTTCTGGACTCTCTCTTCCTGCTTCTACCTCTTTCCGTGTTCCTTTCTTGCTCCATGAAAACTACAATAACCAACTGAACCCTGAGACTGCTTGGTTCTTCAATGAGACGGGACAGCAAATTGAAGCTGGTACCACTGTTCAAGTCATGAGTAACAATGATTATCCGTTCGATTATACCTTGACGGCTAATCTCGCTGCTGGTGACTCTATCGAAGTGCATGATCCTATTACTTCATATTTCTTCCTTGCCTATACGGATGCTTTCTTCATGACTCGTACCCCGTTGCAGTTTGACAAGGAAGCCGCTTGGTACAAGGTGGCTGATAAGAGCAATAATGGTGGCGTTTTCAAGGGCGACCCGCTGAGCATGGACATCACCGCTGATGGCAATACTGTGTTTGTCGGTTTCAAGGATGGTAAGCTCATACGTATCTCTGGTTTGAACGATGTCGTCGATAATCATACTGGCAACATCACCGACTCGTTGTATGCCGCTACTGTTACCACAATTACCCTGCCTACCGATGG
>JAFPED010000213.1 GCA_017423565.1 Prevotella sp.
ACTCATCTTGTTTGCAGAGCACAGGTCCCAATGCCAATGCCAGTTCCAAGTCAAGACTGCTATTGTTGCGGTATGAATAAAGTGGCATTATCATACCTGCTGTAAGCCCTACTGCAATATGATTGCCTTTATAGCCAGTCACGCCAAACCTCACGTCATGTTTTCCATAAGCGCCATAGCCTCCAATGAAATAAGAGCGTCTGAAGCCACGTCCATGATGATAGCGTCTCACCTCCATGCCGAAATTACGAATGTCGTAGACAACGTTCAATATGGGTATTTCCGATGAACGGGTAGAAGGTTTCCATCTTAAATTCATTCCTAAGGTCCATCGGTTCCAATTCATCTTGCCCAAATTGAATTCCACACCAATATTTGGAATAAGAGTAAGCCAGTCTACAAAATTAGTCCGCATATTGATTCGTTCATAGAAAGACAAAGTGTCCAAACGATTGTGATATAAAGACTTATCTCTCTGTCCTTGTCCCCATGAGGGCACTACAACCGTTAAACTAAACAACAATACTATAACGACAATATGTTGATAACCTAACTTCAACGCTTATTTTTTGGTGCAAAGGTACACATTTTTCCCAATTTCGCCAAGTAAGTCAATAAAAAACTGCAAAAGCGGAGGAAGTACTCTGCATTTTTACTGACTATTTGTGGATGAAGCGACAAGCCCTTTGACCTATATCAAGAAGATGACATTTCTTACATTAAACCACCTTTTTCTCTTTGTGTGTTCGAATACTACTCATATCTTGGGGCACTATGGATAATACTTTAGAAATTAACTTTAACACGCTCGATGTGGAGAAATTCCGCATCAAACTTAATGGTAAAGAGTACAAACTAACTCCGGTCAACAACAACGAACAAGAAGATGCTCAAAGCGACATCCCTACACTGAGTGCGTTTGCTGAGCAACTTATCAGGGAACTGAAGCATCAGCGCCGATATCGAACAGCAGAAACTTACCGATGCGCCAGCTGGGCGCTCTCAGATTTTTCCGTGGCTGACCTCCACAGACCATGCATGACTGCATAAGCAGGGGTATTGATTTGTATGTCTGGCCAAAATGTTGTACCTTTGCACCATATTTTATTGAGGTATGACAGAGAAAGAGAGAAACTTGTTATATGGTGTTGTGTCACTGATTCTGCCTGAGAACATTCTCGACCAGTTTGACATTGTCAAGCTGGAGGATGAGGACATTGCCCGTAATGACGGCACCTACCAGCCGTTCAAGCATAACGTGCACATCTATCTTGACGAGCAGGACAACAGGACTGCTGAGCAACGTGCGACATTGAAGCCCAATGGTTTCACGGAGTACACATCGGTGAAGGACTACCCGGTACGCAACCGTCTGCTGACGCTCCATATCCGTCGTCGCAGGTACCTGGACGCAGCGGACAGGAGCGTTATTCTCAGCGAGTTTCCCATGAAGGCCGACGGCACCAGCATCTCCCCCGAGTTTGCTGATTTTTTAAAAAGGAGGAGTTAGACAACCGTCCTGTGACCTCCCGTTCGGTTGGTCGCAGCCACGGCATCGACGGCGACTATTTGGGACAAGTGTATAAGGATTATCTCAGCGACTACGAGCACTGGGAGCAGAAAGCACACGCCAAGGAATGGATACTCATTGCCAAGAACATGGGGAAGCATTTGTCAATAGACGAATGCATGTACTGCGGCAGGCTCTACACCTTCGTATCCAACAAGGATGCCCATGGCGGACGGGGTACGGTCATTGCCATCATCGCGGGCGTAAAGGCCGCTACTGTACTCAGGTGGCTGCTGGAGATACCGGAAGAGGAACGCAGGGGAGTGCTTGACGTAAGCATGGACTTCTCCGACAGCATGAAGCTGATAGCCAAGACAGCCTTCCCCAGTGCTAGGATTTCGCTCGACCGCTTCCATGTGTTCCAGGACCTGAGCAAGTACTTCATGAAAGCCTTTTCCGACGTACGCGACAAGGTGCTGGTAGCCATCAAGCATGAGAAGGCG
>JAFPED010000214.1 GCA_017423565.1 Prevotella sp.
CCGCAAGATGACCATCCACATGGGCTCGTTGTCACTTGAAGACATGTAAAATTGTATTATATGCAATTACTAGAGCTTTATATCAAAGCGCATACGGGGCGCATCGTTCAAAAATGGGTGCAAATTGGGTGCAACTTTGAAATGTGAGAAAAAGAAAAGTCCTGCAAGTCATAGACCTACAGGACTCTTCTTTTGCGCTTCAGGATGGGCTTGAACCAACGACCCCCTGATTAACAGTCAGGTGCTCTAACCAACTGAGCTACTGAAGCAGGTATTGCTGTTAAGCGGATGCAAAAGTACAGCGAATTTTTGAATTGACCAAACTTTTTGGCAAAAAAATGACGTTAAAGTGAAATTTTTTGCAAAAAAACGGGTAAAGCGGCAATTATTAGCCGAAGAACATGTAAATTTGCATGCAGAAAATGGTAATGATAAAAATAGTAATTATGAATAATAAGAGGTTTAGAAAGGTTTCAATGATGACAAGAGCTATCTTTTTTATGTGTCTTTTTGTTATTTTGCCTTCTTCTGTGAGTGCTCAGAAGGATGTTGACCATAATTTTGAGGTGGCCAGACAATTGGAAACCTTTAATGCTATTTATAAGAATTTGGATTTAATGTATGTTGATACGTTAGATGCCGAAGAAGTAATAGGTAATGGTATCAATGCCATGCTTCGTTCATTGGACCCTTATACGGAATACTATCCAGCCAGTAAGAAGGATGACTTTAAGGCCATGTTGACGGGAAAGTATGCCGGAATAGGTGCGTTGATTCGTTATCATCAGCGTCTGAAGCGCGTGGTTATTGACGAGCCTTATGAAGGTATGCCAGCAGCAGAGTCTGGTTTGAAGAAGGGCGATGTGATATTGCAGATTGATGATACAGTGATGACAGACAAGCCTGTAGGCTATGTCAGTGAGCATCTTCGTGGTGATGCTGGTACGAGTTTTCTTTTAAAGGTTTTCCGTCCTTCAATAGGTAAGGAGTTGAAGTTTAAGATTACTCGTCGTAATATTCAGTTGCCTGAGATACCTTATTACGGATTGCGTCCAGACGGTATAGGTTATATCAATCTTACAACGTTTGTTGGTGAGCCGTCGAAATCGATGCGTCGTGCTTTTGTTGACCTGAAGCAACGAGGTGCAAAGTCGTTGATATTGGACTTACGTGGTAATGGTGGTGGTTCTCTCTCAGAGTGCATAGACATTGTAAACCTATGGGTTCCCAAAGGTATAACACTGGTTGAGACGCGTGGAAAGATAGCCAGGGCAAACTCCTCCTATACAACTCGTTTAGAGCCAGTTGATACTATTATGCCTATCGTGGTGTTGGTAAATAGTGAAACAGCATCAGCGAGTGAGATAACCAGTGGTTCAATACAGGATTTAGACCGTGGTATTATTATAGGTACGCGCACGTATGGAAAAGGTCTTGTGCAGATACCTAATATTCAGTTGCCTTATAATGGCACCTTAAAGTTGACTTCGTCGAAGTATTACATTCCCAGTGGTCGTTGCATTCAGGCAATCAATTATAGGCATGCAGGTGGTGGCTACACGGAACGTGTTCCAGACTCGCTGACTCATGTGTTCCATACGTTACATGGTCGTGTGGTTCGCGATGGTGGTGGTGTGACTCCGGACATAGAAGTCAAACCAGACACACTTCCGAACATTGCTGTTTATCTGGACCGTCTTGATTCTTTGGAGGTGATGTTCGATTATGTTGTTGATTATATTTCCAAGCATCCACGAATAGCTGCTCCTTCCGAGTTCCATTTGACGGATGCCGATTTTGCAGAGTTCAAGCAGCGCGTTGTTGACAGTGGCTTCTCATATGACCCTGTGAGTGAAAAGCGTTTTGAGGATTTGGTGAAAGCAGCTCAGTTTGAAGGTTATTACGATGACGCCAAGGCAGAGTTTGATGCCTTGAAAGCGAAGCTAAAGCATAATATTGCAAACGATATTGATCGTCATCGTGCCACTTTGCAACAAATGTTGGAACAGGACATTCTTATGGCTTATTATTATCAGGCAGGAGTGGTAGAAGCAGGCTTGCGTTCAGACAATCAGTATTTGGAAGCTGTGCGTCTGCTGAACACGCCTGATGAGTACAAGCGTCTGTTGTCTGGTGAGCAGTAGTCGCGTTAGAACTACTTCCTTTTGGACTATGTTTTCTCAATGATTTCATCGCATAGCTGGCTGATGCTGGGGCGATGTGAGATCATAATCATGGTCTTGTCAGGATAGTTCTCAAAGAGATGAGTAAAAAGGGTTCTTTCGGTTTGTTCGTCAAGCGAAGAACTGATTTCATCGAGGAGTAATATGCTGCCTGGACGTAATAGTCCTCGTGCGATAGCGATACGTTGTGCTTGTCCCTCACTGAGTCCAGCGCCTCGCTCACCACATTCAGTGTCCATTTCTTGTGGCAAGTCGAGGACGAAATCTGCTACAGCCATGTGTAATACATGTCTGAGTTCGTCATCAGTAGCATCTGGCTTCGCCAGTTTGAGGTTATATTTGATGGTACCGCTCATCAGTGTGTTTCCTTGAGGAACAAAGACCATGTTACAACGCGTGTCAGGACAAATTGTTTTCTGTTCTTTGTCGTTATAGATGTTAATGCTGCCGCTTTCTGGTTGGGTCAGCGCCAGCAGTAGTCGGAATATGGTTGTCTTTCCAGCTCCTGTTCTTCCTGTGAGTGCTGTCTTGCTGCCTGGTCGGAAGTCGTGTGTGAAATCCTCGAGAATGTAGTGATCTCCCTTGGCATATCGGAAGTTAACGTGTTGCATGCTGATGCCCAGTGTGCCTTGCATGATGTTTTTGTTCTCAGACACCTTTTCGCGTTCCAGATTTTCCAACTCTTCCAGTCGGTCGATGCTTGCTGAGGCATGTATTAGCTGTGGCACCATGTTAAGTAGGCTGAGGATGGGGTGTTGTATCTGACCTACCAGTTGTAGGAATGATGTCATGACACCAAAGGTTATCAAACCGTCGCGTAGTTGCAGTCCTCCCCAAACGAAGGCCAATAGATAGCCCAGTCCAAACGTGCTTGATAGAATAGAGCGTGCGATAAGTGTAAATCTGGTGCGTCGTTTGACCTTTCCCCTCAGGTCCTGTTGCATGTCACCCAGCCGTCCTGTTATCCATGAGCCACTTTCCAGTGAGCGTAAGACGGCATTGTGTTCCATGCCCTCTTGCACAAACATCTGTATGTTAGCGTCTTGTTCTCGGATGGCACGTGTCATTTCCCGTAGTTGTCGTGCTACGAATTTTCCCAAAGCAATCACTATGGGTGTAAGTAACAACAGGGCCCATGCCAGTGTGGGGTCCATGGACTCCATCAGGAGGAAGGCACCAGCTAATTGAACAGAGGTGATGACAAGCTGAGGCAACAGTGACGTGCAGGCGTCACTTACGCTGCCAACGTCTTTCTCCAGTCGTGACGTGATGTCGCCAGAGTGTAGCTCGTCTTCAAACATTCTTCTGAGGAACAGGTGGCTGAAGATGCGCAATCGGATGTCGTTTGTCTGGCGGATATTGGCTTCGATGTTCATGTAGTAGTATGCTTGTCGTAAGACAATGCCTGCCAGGACCGTTCCAACGAGCATGCCAATCATCAACAAGATGTCATGGGTGCTTCCCTTCATGACTGTCTCGTCAATGAAGTGCTTACAAAGCATAATCATGAGTAGTCCCAGTGCTACCTGGGAGATACCAATCACAATGCGTACGGCAGTGTTGAGCCGTATGCCTTTCATGTTATGCCATATCCACGCGATGTAATGCAAGACGTTACTGTTTTTTATTCTACGATGCCTACTTCCTGCCATTCCTTGACTATACGCTCAACGTCAGCAAGAGCCTGGTCGGCGCTGACTTCGTATTCCTCAAGTAGGGCTTCTGCTAATTGCTGAGTAGTGAAATTGTCGCTCTCTCCAGCTTTCTTCCAGAGGAAGGCTGCAGTCTCGTTCAGACTGATCAGTTTGCCAAAGTTGATGGTTTCCAGTCCTTCGCCGACAATGACTCTTTCGCCGCACACGTCGCGTAGCACAAATCCTTTCTTCTGTTTCATTAGTTTATCTTTTGTTGTTAACTTATGATTTTTAATATGGTTCGCTTGTAAACAGCTAATATCCATCGTCTCACAGGTAGCAGCCTCTTCCACACTTTCCATGATAAGCTGTCGTTTCTTAACTGTCGTTTCTTTCCGTTGGGAGCTACAACATAGACAGCTGTTCCTACAATGTCCTTTTGTCTACAGTGTTCTGTGCCTCTGATATTGCCGTCGCCCATTAGTGTGATATTTCCGTTGCTGTCGATACTGATAACACGGTGGACCACATAGCGGTTTCCGTCAACCCAAGCCAAGATGACATCACCAACCTGGGCAGGGGTAGGGGGTGTGAGCTCTACGCTCTCCTTGCCGCCGATGATGAATGGCAACATGCTGTTACCCTTGACAGGCAGAACCACTCTTCTACCTTCAGCAATGAGTGCAGCCACAGCTGCTATTGCCTGGTTGTTTGGAACGGTCTTGATATGTTTCACTGTTCTCTACTCGTTTTCTTGTTTTGTGGTCTCACAGCATAGCCTTGCTGCATCGCCGTCAGGCAGACATTCCAAATGGAAGATAGGGGCATGTTGAGCCAATAGACTTTCCGTCTGGTGCAATCCTTCTGCTATGTCCTTGTCCCATCGTTTGCCGGAGATGGATGGAACGAGTGCTGCATAAGCCTTTATTTTTACCAGTCGCTCTATGCGGTTGTAGGGAGCTTGGCTCAGCAGTACAATGGCTCCTACTGGGTAGTCAACATTCCTGTAACATGGTGTCTTCCCACTCCAAGGTGAGCCATAGACACGTATCTCGTTGTCTGGTAACACTCTTACAACTGGATTGTCGTCGTTTACCAATTCTGTACCACTGATATGTCTCAGCCATAGTGACGAATGGGTGCTCTTGCCCGTTCCGCTTTTGCCTAAAAACATGTAGCCTTTGCCCTGATAGCTGACAACAGAAGAGTGGAACAATGCCGTCTGACGTTGGGCAGTGGCAAGAGCATACATCACCATCAGTGCATTGTCTATACCAAACTGTTGGCAACAACTCATGGACAGTTCTGCTATGCGGTAGGCTTGGTCGGTCAACATTGTTGCCACGCGATGCCCCTGTAGCAGGAACTTAAAGCAAGGACGTCCGTCCTCTATGCTTCCTGCCATGATTTCAGAACCGTCGTCGTCCTGATGAATCTCCTGTTGAAACGTGTGCTTGCCTAACTTGTCCTTGACATAAAGCGTGAAGACGGGTTCCTCGTCCGTCTGGCTGATGGCAAATGGCTGGTAGTGCTCAAGCCATGGTGTCACGTCTCTTTCTGACTCGTCTTCAATTGCAAAAACGTGTCCAGCAACTCTGAAATAATGTTTTTTCTCCATTTTGGTTGCAAAGGTAATAATTTTTTTAATAAAAACTTGCAGGAATGCGTAAAATGTTGTACCTTTGCAGCCGTTCAGAGGAATGAGGGGCTCCCAGAGCTCCTCATTCTTGTTTATTAATTAACTGACATTTATGATTGACAAGAACGTTGTAAAGACATTAGTTGAAGAGTGGTTACAGAAAGGCGATTACTTTCTGGTTGATGTAACAGAAACAGCAGACGACCGTATTGTTGTGGAAATTGATCATGCAGATGGCGTGTGGATTGAGGACTGTGCCGACTTGAGCCGTTTCCTTCAGGAGCGACTTGGTGAGCAGCTTGACACTTACGAGCTTGAGGTTGGCTCGGCTGGTATCGGACAGCCGTTCAAGGTTCCCCAGCAATATGTTAACCACGTAGGCAAGAACGTGGAAGTGGTTGATAAGGATGGCAAGAAGATTCAGGGCATTTTGTCTCATGTCGATGGCGACCTGTTTACCATTACGGTACAGGAGAAGCAGCATGTAGAAGGCAAGAAACGTCCTGTGATGGTTGATGTTGACAAGACATTCAATATGAATGACGTGAAGTCAACCAAATACTTGCTGGCATTCAAATAGAAAATTAAGAATAAAAAAATAAAGGAAATGGCAACAAGAAAAGAGACGAAAGGTGTATCAATGATTGAAACCTTTCAGGAATTCAAAGAGACAAAAAACATTGACCGCACTACCCTGGTGAGCGTGTTGGAGGAGAGTTTCCGCAATGTGATTGCCAAGATGTTCGGTTCAGATGAAAATTTCGATGTCATTGTCAACCCCGACAAAGGTGACTTCGAAATCTATCGTAATCGTATTGTGGTAGCCGATGGTGAGGTGGAAGATGAGAACAAGCAGATTTCACTGACTGAGGCACAGAAGATTGAGCCAGACTACGAGATTGGAGAGGAAGTCAGTGAAGAAGTTGATTTCCAGAAGTTTGGACGTCGTGCAATCCTCAACTTGCGCCAGACACTGGCCAGCAAAATCCTGGAGTTAGAGCACGACTCTCTTTATCAGAAGTACAAGGATAAGGTTGGCATGATTGTCAGTGGTGAGGTCTATCAGATGTGGAAACGTGAGACACTGCTCATCGACGATGAGGGTAACGAGCTCCATCTGCCAAAGAGCGAGCAGATACCTTCCGACAGCTATCACAAAGGTGAGACAGTACGCGCCATAGTGAAAGAGGTACAGAATGAGAACAATAATCCGCGTATTATTCTGTCACGTACCAGCCCCGTTTTCCTGGAAAGGTTGCTCGAGGCTGAGGTGCCTGAGATCAATGATGGACTGATAACCATTAAGCGCATAGCACGTATGCCAGGTGAACGTGCCAAGGTGGCTGTCGAGAGCTACGACGAGCGAATAGACCCTGTAGGTGCCTGCGTTGGTGTCAAGGGTAGTCGTGTCCATGGTATCGTGCGTGAATTATGCAACGAAAATATTGATGTCATCAATTATTCCAGCAACGTACAGTTGTTTATTCAGCGTGCGCTCAGTCCCGCAAAGGTGACCGAAATCAAACTGAATACAGAGGAGCACAAGGCAGAGGTCTATCTGCAGCCAGAGGAGGTGTCGCTCGCCATCGGACGTAGCGGTATGAATATTAAACTGGCTTCTATGCTGACAGAATATACTATTGATGTGTTCCGTGTGCTGAACGAGAACGAAGAAGATGAGGATATCTATCTCGATGAGTTCGCTGACGAAATTGATCAGTGGATTATCGACTCTATCAAAGCTATCGGCCTTGATACTGCTAAGGCAGTGCTGAATGCTCCACGTGAGATGCTGATAGAAAAGGCTGACCTCGAGGAAGAGACAGTTGACCACGTTCTCGAGGTGTTACGTGCAGAGTTTGAGTAAACTAATCAATTTTTTAATTTGAGAGAATGGGTATAAGATTAAATAAAGTATTATCAGAACTGAATATAGGACTTCAGACTGCTGTTGATTTTCTGAAGAAGAAAAGCCTGGGTGAGATAGAAGATGATGCCAAGCTTTCGACCAAGATTTCCGATGAACAGTACGAGGCACTCGTCACTGAGTTCAAGGGCGATCAGGCCATGAAGCATGAGGCAGAAAAGATTTTCATCAAGAAGGCAAAGGAGAAAAAGCAGGAGAAAGAAGAGAAACGCACTACCAAGGCGGAAGAGCTGTTGGAGCAACGTCAGCAGTTCAAGCCCATGGGTAAAATTGACTTGGATGCCTTGAGTGGCAAGAAAGCTACTCCTGCAGCACCCAAACAAGAGCCCGTTGAGGAGAAGCCTGAAGTAGTGGCTGTTGAACCAGAACCTATTGTTGAGGAAAAACCAGTGGAACAGGAGCCAGAGCCTGTTGTCGTTGAAAAGGAAGAACCTCAGCCAGTCATTGAGGAACAGATTCCTGAGCCTGTTGCAGAGGAAACCCCTGTTGCCCAACCTGTCGAACAGCCTGTTGTTGAAGAGACTCTCCCAAGTCAGGGTACTACAGAGATTTACACCTTGAAAAGCGAGGAGAAAATGGTTCCAAAGGTGAATGTCCTTGGAAAGATAGACTTGTCAACCATCAACCAGAGCACACGTCCCAAGAAGAAGTCGAAGGAAGAACGTCGTAAGGAACGTGAAGAGAAAGCTGCTCAGAACGGTGAGCGCAAGAAGCGTGAGCGTATTCGTTCTGGCAAGGAGCGTGTTGACATTGAGTCGGCAGGCATACAGGCCAATGGCAATAATGGTGGCAAGAAAGGCAAGAACAAGGGTGGTAACCAGCCATCAGCTGACAACCAAGGTGGTGGCAAGAAGAATAAGAAGAACCGTCCTGTTCAGAAGTCGCTCGAGGTTGACGAGGAGGCAGTTGCACGTCAGGTAAAAGAGACGTTGGCTCGTCTGACATCCAAGAGTCAGAATAAGAAAGGTGCCAAATATCGTCGTGAGAAGCGTGATGCTGTTCAGGAGCGTCTCAACGAGGAAATGGCCGAGCAGGCAGCAGAGAGCAAGGTGCTCAAGCTGACAGAGTTTGTTACGGTGTCAGAGTTGGCAACCATGATGAATGTACCTGTCAATAAGGTTATTGGTACTTGTATGACCATCGGTATCATGGTATCTATCAACCAGCGTCTCGATGCTGAGACGATCAATCTTGTGGCCGACGAGTTTGGATTCTCTACCGAGTATGTTAGTGCTGAGGTGCAAAACGCCATACAGGAGGAAGAGGACGACGAGAACGATCTCATCCCACGTGCGCCCATCGTTACTGTCATGGGTCATGTTGACCATGGTAAGACATCGCTCCTTGACTATATTCGTAATACCAATGTCATCGCCGGTGAGGCTGGCGGTATCACACAGCATATTGGTGCTTACAACGTTAGCCTGAAGGACGGGCGACAGATAACTTTCCTTGATACTCCAGGTCACGAGGCTTTCACTGCCATGCGTGCACGTGGAACACAAGTTACCGACATCGCCATCATCATCATCGCTGCTGACGATAGTGTGATGCCTACTACCAAGGAGGCCATTGCCCATGCACAGGCAGCAAACGTTCCTATGGTGTTTGCCATCAACAAGATAGATAAACCAGGCGCTAATCCTGATAAGATTCGCGAAGACCTTGCTCAGATGAACCTCTTGGTCGAAGAGTGGGGTGGTAAGTACCAGTGTCAGGAGATTTCTGCAAAGAAAGGCATCGGAGTTGAAGAACTTCTTGAGAAAGTGCTGCTCGAAGCTGAGATGCTCGACCTTAAGGCCAATCCTAATCGTAAGGCTACAGGTTCCATCATTGAGTCGTCGCTTGACAAGGGTCGTGGCTACGTGTCAACGGTACTTGTCTCTAATGGTACGCTCAATATTGGCGATGTCGTCATCGCAGGTACCAGTCATGGACGCATCAAGGCGATGTTCAACGAGCGTAACCAGCGCATACAGCAAGCCAAACCTGCTGAACCAGCTATCATCCTCGGACTTAACGGTGCACCAACGGCAGGTGATTCCTTCCACGTCATGGAGACGGAACAGGAGGCACGCGAGATTGCCAACAAACGTGAGCAACTGCAACGTGAGCAGGGACTGCGTACACAGAAGACGCTTGGTCTCGACGATATCTCACA
>JAFPED010000215.1 GCA_017423565.1 Prevotella sp.
GACTCAGGAATGATGATGTCGTCGAGGTTGAACGACAGACCTGCACGATAAGCCATGCGATAGCCCAGATTCTTAATACCGTCGAGGAACTCGCATGCCTCGGCAAAACCTACGTTCTTAATAACGTCGGCAATAATGTCGCGCAGTGACTTCTTCGAAATAACCTTGTTGACATAACCTACTTCCTTAGGAATGATGCCATTGACGATGACACGGCCGACAGAAGTCTCGACCATGTGGCGCTCAGGCTTGCCGTTGACAATGTCGTCAACAACAACCTTCACCTGTGCGTGCAGGTCACACTTACCCTCGTTGTGGGCAATGATGGCCTCTTCGGGACCATAGAACGTGAGTCCTTCACCCTTGGCACCTGGACGAATCTTAGTGATGTAGTACAGGCCAAGCACCATGTCCTGTGAAGGCACGGTGATAGGTGCGCCATTGGCAGGGTTCAGGATGTTATGGCTCTGGAGCATCAGAATCTGTGCCTCCAGAATTGCCTCGTTAGACAATGGGAGGTGGACAGCCATCTGGTCACCATCGAAGTCGGCGTTAAACGCAGTACATGCCAGTGGGTGCAGCTGAATAGCCTTACCCTCAATGAGCTTCGGCTGGAAAGCCTGAATACCCAAGCGGTGAAGTGTTGGAGCACGGTTCAGGAGTACAGGATGTCCCTTCATGACGTTCTCCAGGATATCCCAGATAACCGGTTCGCGACGATCGACAATCTTCTTAGCCGACTTCACGGTCTTCACGATGCCACGCTCAATGAGTTTACGAATGATAAATGGTTTGTAAAGCTCGGCAGCCATCAGCTTAGGCAGACCGCACTCACCCATCTTCAGTTCTGGACCAACGACGATAACCGAACGTGCAGAATAGTCAACACGCTTACCCAGCAAGTTCTGACGGAAACGGCCCTGCTTACCTTTCAAAGAATCGGACAGAGACTTCAGAGGACGGTTAGAGTCGCTCTTGACAGCACTTGACTTACGTGAGTTATCGAACAAAGAGTCAACAGCCTCCTGCAGCATACGCTTCTCATTACGGAGAATAACCTCAGGAGCATGAATCTCGACAAGACGCTTCAGACGGTTGTTACGGATGATGACACGACGGTAGAGGTCGTTAAGGTCGGACGTAGCGAAACGTCCACCATCCAGTGGAACCAAGGGGCGCAGCTCTGGTGGGGTGACAGGGATAATCTTCATGATCATCCACTCAGGACGGTTGATACCTTTCTCCACACTGGAGCGGAAAGCCTCGACAACCTGCAGACGCTTCAATGCCTCGTTCTTACGCTGCATGGAAGAGTCGCTGTTGGCACGGTCACGCAACTCGTACGACAAAGAGTCGAGGTCGAGACGTACCAGCAGGTCATAAATAGCTTCTGCACCCATCTTAGCGATGAACTTATTGGGGTCGCTATCGTCAAGATAGTCATTATCTGAGCTGAGGTGGTTGTCGAGAATGTCGTTATACTCCTCTTCTGACAACAGGTCGTAGGTGTTAGAACCCAGCAAAGGATTACCTTCGCCATCTTTCTTGCCAGCCAATACACCTGGCTGAATGACGACATAGCGCTCATAATAGATGATAGCGTCGAGTTTCTTTGTTGGCATACCCAGCAGATAACCTATCTTGTTAGGCAGACTACGGAAATACCAGATATGTGCCACAGGCACTACCAGTTCAATGTGACCTGTGCGCTCACGACGAACTTTCTTTTCTGTAACCTCTACACCACAACGGTCGCAGACAATACCTTTATAACGGATACGCTTGTACTTTCCGCAGGCACACTCGTAGTCCTTAGTAGGACCGAAGATACGCTCACAGAACAAACCGTCACGCTCAGGCTTGTAGGTGCGATAGTTGATGGTTTCGGGCTTGGTTACCTCGCCATACGAGCTTTCGAGTATTTCCTCAGGAGAAGCCAGTCCAATAGTTATCTTGGAGAAATTACTCTTTATCTTTGAATCTTTCTTGAAAGCCATAATTATCTTTTTTCAATTATCAATTATCAATTTCCATTAGTCAAGTGTAACACTCAGTCCGAGACCCTTCAACTCGTGTAACAGCACGTTGAGCGACTCTGGTATGCCAGCTGCCGGCATGGGATCACCCTTAACAATGGCCTCATAAGCCTTAGAGCGTCCGACAACATCGTCTGACTTAATGGTCAGAATCTCCTGGAGAACGTGGCTGGCACCGAAAGCTTCAAGTGCCCATACCTCCATCTCACCAAAACGCTGTCCACCAAACTGTGCCTTACCTCCCAATGGCTGCTGGGTAATCAAGCTGTACGGACCAATGGAACGGGCGTGCATCTTGTCTTCAACCATGTGGCCGAGTTTGAGGAAGTAGGTTATACCTACGGTTGCAGGCTGGTCAAACTGCTCACCTGTCTCACCGTCGTAGAGGTGGGTTGAGCACAGACGTGGCAGTCCGGCCTTATCGGTCCACTCTGCCAGGTCATCGAGCTTAGCACCGTCAAAGATTGGTGTTGCAAACTTCACACCTAAACGCTTACCGGCAGCACCGAGAATAGCCTCGAATATCTGACCAAGGTTCATACGTGAAGGCACACCCAGTGGGTTCAGTACCAAGTCAACGGGACGACCATCCTCCAGGAATGGCATATCCTCCTGACGTACCACCTTTGATACGATACCCTTGTTACCATGACGACCGGCAAGCTTATCGCCCACGCCAATCTTACGTTTCTTGGCAACATAGACCTTAGCCATCTGCAGAATGCCGGAAGGCAGCTCGTCACCGATGGTGATGGCATACTTCTTACGTTTCATCTCAGCATCCAACAGCTTGTACTTCTTCATGAAATTGATGATCAGTTGAGCTATCAACTCATTCTTATGGTCATCGTTGGTCCACTTGCTAATCTGAACATCACCATACTCCAGGTTCTTCAGATTGGCAGCAGTGAACTTGCTACCCTTGGTAATAATCTCAGCACCAGTGTAGTCCTTAACACCCTGTGAGACTTTACCCTTAGTGAGGGTCAGCAGCTTGTCAATGAGAATATCCTTCAGGTCGTCAACCTTTGCCTCATACTCCTCGTCAATCTTGGCAAGAGTAATCTTATCCTGCTGCTTTGACTTACGGTCCTTAATGGCACGGGCAAACAACTTCTTGTCAATAATAACACCAGAGAGTGATGGATTGGCCTTGAGTGAAGAGTCTTTCACATCACCTGCCTTCTCACCAAAGATGGCACGAAGCAACTTCTCTTCTGGTGAGGGGTCGCTCTCTCCCTTTGGAGAAATCTTACCAATCAGGATGTCACCTGGCTCAACACGAGCACCCACGCGGATGATACCATTCTCGTCGAGGTCCTTTGTTGCTTCTTCGCTGACATTTGGAATATCGGCAGTAAACTCCTCAACGCCACGCTTTGTCTCACGTACATCGAGCGAGAACTCGTCAACATGAACAGAGGTAAGTATATCTTCACGAACAATGCGCTCGTTCAGCACGATAGCATCCTCATAGTTATATCCCTTCCAAGGCATGTAGGCAACCAACAGGTTACGGCCCAGAGCGAGCTCGCCACCTTCAGTAGCATATCCATCGGTCAGGATGTCACCCTTCTTCACACGCTGACCCTTGTCACAAGTTGGACGAAGGTCGATTGTCATGTTCTGGTTGGTACGACGGAACTTAGGAATACGATATTCCTTCAGAGCAGGCTCGAAGCTAACGAACTCCTCATCCTCTGTACGGTCATAAAGAATACGAATGGTTGTGGCGTCAACATATTCTACGACACCATCACCTTCAGCAGTGATCATCGTACGAGAGTTCTCACATACTTGTTTCTCAATACCAGTACCAACAATAGGTGCCTCGTTATGAAGCAGAGGAACAGCCTGGCGCATCATGTTAGATCCCATCAGTGCACGGTGAGCATCATCGTGCTCCAAGAATGGAATAAGCGATGCAGCAATAGATGCAATCTGCTGTGGAGAAACGTCCATCAGGTCAACATCAGTTGGCGGCACAACGGGGAAGTCGGCATCCTGACGGCACTTGACAACGTCACGGATGAATGTACCATCATCATTCAATGGAGCATTACCCTGACCTATCACGTGCTCTGCCTCTTCCTCTGCAGTCAGGAATACGATTTCGTCGTTGTTAAGGTTTGCAACACCATTCTCTACCTTACGGTATGGTGTCTCAATGAATCCCAGTTCATTGATCTTAGCATATACACAAAGAGACGAGATAAGTCCGATGTTTGGACCTTCAGGACTCTCAATAGGACACAGACGACCATAGTGAGTGTAGTGTACGTCACGGACCTCGAAACCAGCACGCTCACGAGACAGACCGCCAGGACCCAGTGCAGAGAGACGACGTTTGTGAGTCACCTCGGCAAGAGGGTTCGTCTGGTCCATGAACTGAGACAACGGGTTGGTACCGAAGAACGAATTGATAACGCTTGAAATAGTCTTGGCGTTAATCAAGTCTGTCGGTGTGAAGACCTCATTGTCACGGACGTTCATACGCTCACGAATGGTACGACTCATACGAGCCAGGCCAATAGAGAACTGGTTTGACAGCTGCTCACCAACGGTACGGACGCGACGGTTTGACAGGTGGTCAATATCATCGACTGTAGCCTTTGAGTTAATCAGCTGAATGAGATATTTGATAATCTCGATAATATCTTCTTTCGTCAGGACACGTACCTCCATGTCGGTATTAAGTCCTAACTTCTTATTAATACGATAACGGCCTACATCGCCTAAGTCGTAACGCTTGTCAGAGAAGAAAAGATTCTGAATGACCTCACGTGCGCTGGCATCGTCAGCAGGGTCAGCATTACGTAACTGGCGGTAGATATAAAGGACAGCCTCTTTCTCTGAGTTACTTGGATCCTTTTGCAAGGTGTTGAAGATAATCGAGTAGTCTTGTGCTATAGCAGCATCCTTATGAACAAGGATTGTTTGGGCACCACTATCGAGAATATCCAGCATGTTATCCTCTGTAATCTCTGTCTCACGCTCCATGATGACTTCATTACGCTCGATGGAAACCACCTCACCGGTATCCTCATCAACGAAGTCCTCGTTCCAGCTCTTCAAAACACGAGCAGCAAGTTTGGAGCCTATGACTTCCTTCAAAGCTTTCTTGTTTACTTTCACCTCCTCAGCGAGGTCAAAGATTTGGAGTATCTCCTTATCGGTTTCAAAACCTATGGCACGCAGAAGTGTAGTAACAGGCAACTTCTTCTTACGGTCAATATACGCATACATCACATTATTAATGTCTGTAGCGAACTCAATCCAGCTACCCTTGAATGGTATGATACGTGCACTATAGAGCAAGGTACCATTAGCATGGACGTTCTGACCAAAGAACACGCCAGGTGAACGATGCAACTGAGACACGACGACACGCTCAGCACCATTGATGACGAACGTACCATTGGCCGTCATATAAGGAATAGGGCCAAGGAATACATCCTGTATCACGGTACCGAAGTCTTCATGATCCGGGTCTGTGCAATACAATTTCAGTTTTGCCTTGAGGGGAACACTATATGTGAGTCCACGCTCCAGACACTCGTCGATGGAATAGCGTGGAGGGTCAATATAGTAATCAAGGAACTCAAGCACGAAGTTATTACGAGTATCGGTGATAGGGAAGTTCTCTGCGAACACCTTATACAGACCGTCGTTCTTGCGTTCCTCGGGCGGTGTATCCAACTGGAGGAAGTCTTTGAAAGACTTTAATTGCACATCGAGAAAATCCGGAAAGGGCATCGGATTCTTGACGCTGCCAAAGTTTACTCTGTTATCTACGATTTTTGAAGCCATAAAATAATTGGGTTTTATTTACTATAGTAACTATAGTCTCTATAGAAACTATAGCTTTTTAAGACAAAAAAAGGTCGGAAACCCTCGACTGGAGAGTTCCCAACCATTCTTGTTATAGTTGTGCTAATGCTTATTTCAGCTCAACAACGGCACCAGCCTCTTCGATAGCCTTCTTCAGGTTCTCTGCCTCGTCCTTAGACAGGCCTTCCTTGATAGTAGCAGGAGCACCATCTACGAGATCCTTAGCTTCTTTCAGACCAAGGCCACAAGCCTCCTTAACAGCCTTTACAACCTGCAGCTTAGCAGCACCAACTTCCTTCAGAACAACGTCGAAAGAGGTCTTCTCTTCAGCAGCAGCGGCCTCGCCACCTGCGGGAGCAGCAGCTACAGCAACGGCTGCAGCAGCAGGCTCAATTCCATACTCGTCCTTCAGGACAGTTGCCAACTC
>JAFPED010000216.1 GCA_017423565.1 Prevotella sp.
AATCATACATACGACATTGAGCACTCGAACTTCCAGAAGCTCTATCCTGACTATTTCTATCGCAAGGCTGCTGACGGCAGCTATAGCAACGGCAGTGGTTGTGGCAACGAGACGGCATCGGAGAAAGACCTGATGCGTGAGTTTATGATCGGCTCAGTGAAATATTGGATTGATGAATACCATATCGACGGATTCCGCTTCGACCTGATGGGTGTCCACGATATTGAGACTATGAATGCCATCCGCGAGGCTGTGAATAATATTGATCCTACCATCTTCATCTATGGTGAAGGATGGAGTGCAGGACAGTGCGCACTGCCTACAGAGCAACTTGGCGTAAAGGCAAATGTACTGCGAATGCCTGGCATCGCTGCTTTTAGCGACGAGATACGTGATGCACTGCGTGGACCGTTCTCTGACGATACCAAACCAGGATGGTTGGGTGCTCCTTTGGTTGATGTAAAGAAACAAGAAGCTTCCTTGAAGTTTGGTATAGTAGGTGCCATCAGTCATCCTCAGATTGACATGTCGGATGTGAATTATTCTGACAAGTCATGGGCCACTGAGCCTACGCAAATGATTAGTTATGTCAGCTGCCATGACGACATGTGTCTGACAGACAGGCTTAGGGCAAGTATTCCTAATTTGACGACTGACGAACTGATACGTCTTGACCTGTTGGCACAGACTGCTGTGTTTACTTCACAAGGTGTACCGTTTATGCTGGCTGGAGAAGAAATGCTGCGTACCAAGAAAGGTGTACATAACTCGTTTGAGTCGCCTGACAGCATTAACAAGATTGACTGGCAGAACCTGCAACGCTATCCGCAAGTGTTCGAGTATTATAAGAACCTGATACAGCTACGCAAACATCATCCGGCCTTCCGACTTGGATCGGCAGACTTGGTGCGTAAGCATCTTGAGTTTCTTGACACTCCTGATGGTGTTGTTGCCTTCCGACTGAAGAACTATGCAGGACGTGATGACTGGCGTAACATTGTGGTGGTGCTTAATGCCACAAAGACAACAGCGACTATGAGTGTGCCTATAGCCCATTATACGGTGGTATGCCGTGATGGTGTTATCAACGAACAAGGACTTGGAAGTCTTGATGGTGGTCAAGTAACCGTCAGTCCACAGTCCGCACTGATTATGCATGATTAAAAAATAAGAACGATATGAGAAAAGGTGTTTTAGTAATTTGTTTGTTATTGAGCATGATGGCTATGAAAGCAGCGAAGGTGACAGTTGACCGTATAGAACCTACTGATTGGTACGTCGGAATGAAGAATCCATCGTTGCAACTGATGGTTTACGGCAAAGATATCGCCAAGGTGCAGAACGTAACCACTGACTATGCTGGTGTACGTGTTGACAGCGTTGTACGTCTGGATTCTCCTAATTACCTCCTGGTCTATCTGAATGTGAAAGACGCCAAGGCGGGTATCATGACATTGCAGTTTGACAAGAAGAAAGTGAACTACCAGCTGAAAGCCAGAGAGAAGAGTGGTGACCAGCGACAGGGCTTTGACATCAGTGATGTGCTTTACATGCTGATGCCTGACCGCTTTGCACAAGGTGCTGGTCATCAGGCACAGATAAAAGGTCTGCGAACTTATCGTGAGGATCGTTCAAAACCGTCATTACGCCATGGTGGTGACATTAATGGTATTCGTGAACATCTTGACTATTTCACACAGCTGGGCGTGACGGCTTTGTGGTTCACGCCTGTTCTTGAGAACGACTCTCCAGACAGCGAGACAAATCAGAGTACATACCATGGTTATGCAACAACCAACTATTATCGTGTTGACCCTCGCTTTGGTACTAACGAGGATTATCGCCGACTGTGCGATGAGGCACATGCCAAGGGACTGAAGGTTGTCATGGACATGATCTTTAACCATTGCGGATTCGAACATCCATGGGTGGCTGACATGCCTTCTAAAGACTGGTTCAATACTCCAGAGTGGCTTGAACAGTCAGGTGGTACTTCTGTCCCCAATTCTGCATACTGCCAGACGTCCTATAAGTTGACACCTGTTGTCGATCCTTATGCCTCCAACATTGACTTGAAAGAGACAACGGAAGGGTGGTTCGTGCCTACGATGCCTGACCTGAACCAGCATAACCAGCACGTCATGCGCTATCTCATTCAGAACTCCAAGTGGTGGATAGAGACCGTTGGTATTGACGGCATACGCATGGATACATATCCCTATGCTTATGCTGATGCTATGGCTGAATGGATGAAAGAACTGGACGAGGAATATCCTAACTTCAATACCGTTGGTGAGACATGGGTAACAGAGCCTGCTTATACTGCAGCATGGCAGAAAGGCTCAAAACTCTCTGGTCATAACTCGTTCCTGAAAACGGTGATGGACTTTGCTTTCTATGACCGTATTAATCGTGCCAAGAACGAAGAAACCGACGGATGGTTCTCTGGATTGAACCTGTTGTATAACTCTTTTGTCTATGACTATCTCTATCCTAATCCCTCATCGGTGATGGCATTTATTGAGAATCACGATACGGACAGGTTCTTGGGTAATGGTCATGACACCTTAGCACTGAAGCAGGCTATGGCTCTGCTGCTGACCGTTAAGCGCATACCACAGCTGTATTATGGAACGGAAGTGTTGATGAACGGAACGAAAGAGGTAACCGACGGCTATGTACGTAAGGACTTCCCTGGAGGTTTCCCTGGTGATGAGCATAACTGCTTTACAGCTGAGGGCCGTACACGAGCAGAGAACGACATGTTCCGTTGGACATCACGACTGCTGCACTGGCGACAGGGTAACGAAACGATTATTCGTGGCATGCAGACTCAGTTTATTCCCTATAACGGTGTCTATGTCCTCGTTCGTTCGTGGCATAACAATATTGTGATGACCATCCTGAATGGTACAACAAAACCTGCAGTGATGAAGGTGGAACGCTATGCAGAGTTTATTGGGCAGACCAAGCGTGCCAAGGATATTCTGACTGATAGGTATTATGACTTAAGTGGTGACTTGACATTAAAGCCACGCCAGTCGTTGATTTTAGAATTTCAAGGTACTAATTAAATAGAAATAAGACTATGAGAAAGAATGTTATATTGATTGTTTTAGCTACCTTGCTTGGTTCAATAGGAGTGACGGCACAGCCAAGAATTACAACGGGACAAGTTAACTCTATACGCAATGGGATGGATATAACAGAAGCAAAGAAGTTCTTCCCTATTGCTAACAGGCTGATGAGGCAGGAGTCGTTGGAAATGGTGGCTTATCAACTGGGACCGGCAAAGTTTACTTCCAAGAAACAGGATGAGTCAGAGATACAGGCCAATTATATGTTTAGGAATCAGTCAATATGTGACCTGTATGCAGTGAATAATAAGAAAAATGGCGGAGCTATTGACACACTGACGCTTTTCATCAAACCAGAGTTGACACCAGAGCATTTAGAGAATGAGTTGAATGACGCTCATTATATTAAAAAGGATGAGTCGCAACAGTTCCACTGGTGGCAGAGCGAAGATGGTACCATCAACCTTGCTATCTATTACAATTATTCCAACGACTATAAGACAGCCATGCTCTTTGCTCGTATAGAAAAACCTGCAGAGGAGACTCCTGTAAGCGAAGAGCCGCTTTCTGAGGTAACGGTGATTGATGATAATGCTAATGACAATGCCAGTGTCAATGTGCTACACTTCGATAATATGATAAAGCCAAAGACAACCCAACAGAATGATTGGAAGATGACGACAAACATTCAATTCCCATTAGCTGTTGGAGGCATAGCAGACAAACTGAACCATGAAGCCCTGCGTTCTCATTTGTTGGCTAATTTGGTAGAAAGGCAGCCTCGGATCAAAGATGATATGTCAGTAGATGAAATACTCGAGGAGTATTCTGTCAGTCTGCATAACAAATTTTGGTCAGAACAAGTAGCATTAGTAGGAGAGAGGGAATTTACATCCAACTTCAGTATTTCTATAATGCCTGACAATCAGACACGTGAAGACGTGATTACCTATATAAATAAGGTAGAGACTCATGCTCCAGGTAATATGGAGGATGACTACCGCATAGCAGCAAATTTCAGTCGTGAAACAGGTGAGCTCCTCACATTTGACAGGGTATTCAAAAAAAGTGCAAAGAAGGTTATCTCCAGCTGGTTGAAAGATCGTTATATGGAGAACAAGATGGATATTCGAGAAACAAAGGAACTGAAAGACGCTTTTGAAAATGCACTTGAGAATTTTATTCTTGGTCGTGAAGGCGTCACGTTTATTGTTGTTGCTAATGATGGTCAGGGACTGGTAGAAAATGCTTATCCTTTCTACTATAATGACTTGAAGGATTATCTTCGTTAACAATGAATATTGAAGCTGCTGAGAGATGGAACTGACAGTTGCTTATCTGGAGGAACAGTTTGCACTATTCAATCAGCAGTATTTCAATAATGAGCTTCCCCACCCGCGTCTGGTAGTCAGCAACTCACGGACGCAGTTGGGGAGGTTTTGTCTTCAACGTATAGGTAGCTGGCCGTTTGGTCTGATGAAGAGGGACTGCTACACCATTCGTGTCAGTGCCTATTATGATGTTGAAGAAAAGGATTACCAGAACATTCTTCTGCATGAGATGATTCATTATTATATTGCGTATAAGCATATACATGACACTTCATCGCATGGTGCAGAGTTTGAAAGAATGATGAACTGGCTAAACAAAGAACATGGCTGGAACATCACTAAAATGGCACAAACCAAAGGGTGGACGGTTGCTGCACGAAATAAGAAGACACGTAGCAGGCATGTCCTTGCACTACAGGCCCGTGACGGGAAATGCTACATGTCCGTGGTACACCCAAAGTATATTCAATATGTAGAAAACCAGCTTAAACGAATACCAGAAATTACTCAACACGAGTGGTTTGTCTCGTCATCGGACACCTTTGCTAACTATTCACAGACACGCAGCCTACGTGCTCGTCGGCTTAGTAAAGATGAATACGAGAGAAACCTCATGGAGTTGCGTGGCGCGTCAGTAGAGTAACAGCAGGCCAGCAACAGCACAGTAGCATATCATTCGTATGGGATTAATCTTCATAAACATGGTTCCATAGAATGTCGCAGAGAAGAGAAACACACTAATCCAGAACTGCCATGGACTGGCTGAAGGCGTAGAAAAGTTCTCTGGCGTCATCAGCAACAGAGCTGCTGCAGCCAAAAGGCCGACAACTGCAGGACGCAGACCTTTGAATACTGACTGTACGGTATGGGTGTGCATGTATTTCATGAACATCTTACTGATGAGTATCATCAGTATAAGCGATGGCAATACGAGAGCAAAGGTTGCTGTAGCACTGCCAAGAACAGCCATAGGAGCAGAATAACCGGCATTCTTGACTGCGGTATAGCCACAGTATGTGGCAGAATTGATGCCTATGGGACCTGGTGTCATCTGCGATATGGCTACAATGTCAGTAAACTCTGACGTGGTCATCCAGCCCCAGTGGTGTACTACCTCACCTTGAATAAGGGACAACATGCCATAGCCTCCTCCAAAACCAAAAAGACCTATTTCGAAGAATGTGATAAACAGATACAGGTATATCATTTGGCAGACGGTTTAAAGAATAATCCATAAAGATAACCACCTATTCCTGCTACGATGATGATCCATATAGGAGAGACACCAAGCAGCCAGATGGCTATGGCAGAAACAATAGGAATCCAAAAGGTGTAGCGATTCAATTGTGCGTTCTTGGCTAAATTGAATGTAGGAATAGCAATGAGGGCCACTACAGCAGGACGGATGCCACGAAACATGGCAGCGATGACCTTGTTGTCCTCAAACTGATGGAAGAAGATGGCGATAAGCAGGATAATAAGAAAGGAGGGTAGGGCGGTGCCAAAAGCAGTGGCAATGGCACCACGCACCTTGTTGAGTTTGTAGCCCACAAAAATGGCAATGTTGATAGCAAACACACCAGGACAACTTTGTGCAATGGCAATCAGGTCGAGCATTTCCTCACGACTAACCCACTTGTGCTTGTTGACCACCTCTTCTTCTATAATGGGTATCATGGCATATCCACCACCAAGGGTGAACATGCCAATCTTAAAGAAGGTCTTGAAGCTTTCCCAGAGAATGTTTGCTTTTTGCATTTGCTCTTTTCTTATTTGCTTATTGCTAACAGCCAATAGTTAACAACTAACAGCTGTCTCCACCCATTTCCTTGCGTTGACGAATGCTTCAATCCATGGTGTTACCTCGTCCATGCGACGACGCTCAGGATACCATGCACACTGCCAGGGGAAGACTGCACGCTCCAAGTGAGGCATCATGGCCAGATGGCGACCATCCTTCGAACAGATGCCTGCCACGTCATAGTCGGAACCATTAGGATTAGCTGGATAGCCATGATAGTTGTACTTCGCAATAATGTTATATGCACTCTCTGCTTCGGGCAGATGGAACTTGCCTTCTCCATGAGCTACCCAAAGACCGAGCTTGTTGCCACTAAGGCTGCCGAACATTACACTCTTGTTCTCTGGAATCTGCAGACAGATGAACTCACTCTCAAACTTATGACTGTCGTTGTGCAGCATCTTGGCACGACGGGCGGTAGCAAATTCTTCATTCTTCATTCTTAATTCTTCATTCTCGCAGAGTCCCAGTTCTACCATCAACTGACAGCCGTTGCAGATGCCAAGTGACAGCGTGTCCTTACGGGCATAGAACTTATCCAGTGCCTCCTTAGCCTTAGGATTGAAGAGGAAAGCACCGGCCCAGCCTTTTGCAGAACCTAACACGTCAGAGTTAGAGAAACCACCACAGAAGACAATCATGTTGATGTCTTCCAACGTCTCGCGGCCACTGATGAGGTCGGTCATCATCACGTCTTTTACATCGAAGCCTGCCAGATAGAGACAGTAAGCCATTTCGCGTTCTCCGTTTGTTCCCTTCTCGCGGATGATGGCTGCCTTGGGTGTCTTGTTGGTTGTGCTATTGGTGCAACCATCCTTCCAACGGTCGGCATTCAGTCCATACTGCTTCAGCGTACCAGTGAAG
>JAFPED010000217.1 GCA_017423565.1 Prevotella sp.
ACTCAACGATGTCAAAGCGACAGTCGAAGGCACTGTGTTCTTCGCCCACAACCGTCCCGTCGTCCTACAGAATGCATTGCTATTTATGATACATACACTTTAATATTTGATAATGATGAATGAAAAATTTGAAATAAAAGAGCTTGACCAAGTGGTCGTTCGTTTCTCTGGTGATTCTGGCGACGGTATGCAGTTGGCCGGTAACATCTTCTCTACGGTGAGTGCCACCGTTGGTAATGGTATTTCCACGTTCCCCGACTATCCTGCTGATATCCGTGCCCCGCAAGGTTCTCTGACAGGTGTCAGTGGTTTCCAAGTGCATATTGGTGCAGGAAAGGTTTATACCCCTGGTGACAAGTGTGATGTGTTGGTGGCAATGAATGCTGCAGCCTTGAAGACACAGCTGAAGTATTCAAAGCCGCAGGCAACCATCATTATTGATACTGACTCTTTCGGTCCTAATGACTTGAAGAAAGCGCAGTTCCAGACAGAGGACTATCTGGGTGAGATGGGTATTGACCCAGACCGTGTCATCCAGTGTCCGTTGACAACCATGGTGAAGGATTGTCTTGCAGATACAGGAATGGACAATAAAGCAGTCTTGAAGTGCCGTAATATGTTCGCTCTCGGACTGGTTTGCTGGCTCTTTGACCGTGATCTCTCTCTGGTCGCTAACTTCCTTCGTGAGAAATTCGCTAAGATACCCGCTATTGCAGAGAATAACATCAAGGTCGTTCAGGCTGGTTACGACTATGGACATAATACCCATTCCTCAGCGATGAACGTATATCGTATCGAGACTAAGGAGAAAGAGCCTGGTCGCTATATGGATATCACTGGTAACAAGGCAACAGCCTATGGCTTTATTGCTGCTGCGGAGAAAGCAGGTCTGAGACTTTATTTAGGTTCTTATCCTATAACACCTGCAACAGATGTGCTGCATGAGTTGTCTAAGCACAAGTCATTAGGTGTGACAACTGTTCAGTGTGAGGATGAGATCAGTGGATGTGCCTCTGCCTTAGGAGCCTCTTTTGCAGGAGCCTTAGGTGTGACATCTACCTCAGGTCCTGGTATCTGTCTGAAGTCTGAGGCGATGAATCTTGCAGTGATTATGGAATTGCCTTTGGTGGTACTTGACGTACAGCGTGGCGGTCCTGCTACGGGTCTTCCTACAAAGTCAGAACAGACAGACCTTCTGCAAGTGCTTTTTGGGCGTAATGGTGAGAGCCCGATGCCTGTGCTGGCAGCTACGAGTCCTGCCGACTGTTTCGACGCAGCCTACCAAGCATGTAAGATGGCATTAGAGCATATGACTCCGGTAGTACTTCTCACCGATGCTTATATTGCCAATGGTTCTGGTGCCTTTAAACTGCCAGAGATAACCAAGCTTGATGCCATCAATCCTCCATACGTTCCAGAGGAGTTGAAGGGGAAGTGGACACCTTATATGCGTGCAGAAAACGGAACTCGCTATTGGGCTGTTCCTGGTCGTGAGGGATTCACCCATATCCTTGGCGGTCTGGAGAAAGACTCAGAGACTGGTGCTATCTCAACGAATCCTGAGAATCACGATTTGATGACTCGTCTACGCCAGCAGAAGATTGCTAATATTCAGGTACCTGACTTGGAAGTAGAGGGTGATGTGAAAGATGCTGATTTACTCGTAGTAGGCTTTGGTTCAACCTATGGTCATCTGCATTCTGCGATGGACGAGCTCCGTACCAAGGGCTATAAGGTGGCACAGACCCACTTTAAGTACTTGAACCCACTGCCCAAGAACACGGCAGAAGTGCTCTCTCGTTATAAGAAGGTGGTCGTTGCTGAGCAGAATATGGGACAACTTGCCGCCTACCTGCGTATGAAAGTGGATCACTTCACGCCTGAGCAGTTTAATCAAGTGAAGGGTCAGCCATTCGTAGTGGAAGAGTTAGTCAACGCATTTGAGGACATTTTAAAGAAGTAAAGCTATGAGTACATATACAGCACAAGATTATAAGAAAGGACAGCCACGTTGGTGTCCGGGATGCGGTGACCACTTCTTTCTGGCATCGCTGCATAAAGCATTGGCAGAAATAGGTGTTGCTCCTTATGATACTGCCGTTATTTCTGGTATCGGTTGTTCCAGCCGTCTGCCACACTATATGGCAACCTATGGTATGAATACGATTCACGGTCGTGCTGCTGCTATTGCGACAGGCGCAAAGGTAGCTAACCCCGATCTGACTGTATGGCAGGTTAGTGGTGATGGTGATGGACTTGCTATTGGTGGTAATCACTTTATCCACGCCAATCGTCGTAATATTAATCTGAATATGATTTTGCTGAACAACCGTATCTACGGTTTGACCAAGGGACAGTATTCTCCAACCTCTCCTCGTGGCTTCGTCTCTAAGTCGAGTCCTTATGGTACAGTGGAGGATCCTTTCCGTCCTGCAGAGTTATGCTTCGGTGCTCGTGGACATTTCTTTGCCCGTGCTGTTGCCACTGATTCCCAAGGTACTGTGGAAATCTTAAAAGCTGCCTATGAGCACAAAGGCGCTGCTGTTTGTGAGATTCTGCAGAACTGTGTCATCTTTAATGATGGCACACATGAGAGTGTTTACAACAAGGAAGGTCGTAAGAAGAATGCCATTTACGTTCATCATGGCGAGAAACTAGTATTTGGTGAAAACAATGAGTTCGGTCTTGTGCAGCAAGGTTTCGGTCTGAAGGTTGTTGAGATTGGTAAGGATGGCTATACCTTAGACGATGTCCTTGTTCATGACGCTCATTGTGAGGATAATACCTTGCAGTTGAAACTTGCCCTGATGGGTAATGGTGACGGATTCCCTATTGCCCTTGGTGTCATCCGTGATGTAGATGCTCCTACATACGACGACTGTGTGCAGGCTCAGATTCAGGAGGTCAGCAGTCAGAAGAAGTATCATAATTTCTCAGAACTTCTGGAGACCAACGACATATGGGTTGTAAGATGATGAAAAGACAGAAGATTAATATATTGTTGTGTGACACATTCCCTGGACTTTTACCGCCAGAGATTCCCTCTTATGCGTCAATGTTTAGGGAAATGTTCCGTGCTGTTGACGGTTCCTTAGAGTTCGAGGTGTTTCCCGTAATAGCGGGTGTCTTACCCAAGGAACTGGAGAAAGACGAGTTGTATCTGATTACAGGAAGTAACAGTTCCGCTTACGATGATGACCCTTGGATTA
>JAFPED010000218.1 GCA_017423565.1 Prevotella sp.
CGGCCCATTAAGTAAGGTATCCACCACCTCACCAAACTGTCCCTTCTCCGCATCGAAAGAAATACGGCAAAGCGAACATTTCACCTTCTCATACTCTGCCGGTACGCGGCAGGAATCTGACGTGCTATAATACAGGGACTTGCCGTCAGCAGAGAAGGCAGGGAAGATTTCCAAATGACTGGTTGTCATCAACTGAGGTGAAAGAATCAGCTCATTACTGCGCACATCAAGCACCACGATATTACTAAATTCATGATATGCCTCTATACGTTGTCCTTTACCCACAAAGAAGCTTTGGTGAACGGTGTTAGTTGCATAAGCACAATAGTTTCCTGACGGATGCCAATAAGCATAACTACCTGCGGCCTTCGTCGAGTCTGTCTTCGTGTTCAGCCAACGTTGCTCACCGTCTATCTGCACCATGGTTCCCCCACCCTCTCCACGTATCTGCATGGTCAGTTGACGAGGGTCTGTACGGTTAGGGGTATGACAATTAAAGCAACGGCCAGGAACGGCAGACTCCAAAAGAATAGGATATTCATCATACGTATGGATGTTACGCTGATAGAGGCCGATATTTCCACCAACCTCATAACCTGGAGATATACGGCGATAAGTGACGCCCCAATCGTCCAAGCTGTCAGTGCTGACAAAAATATCAAATGCCTGATATTGCTTCCATTGTCCTTGTTGTTCGGCACACACAGTAACAGACAGTTTACTGCCACGGTTCTGCTCAGTTAATGCATGCCACTCGTCGATATCAAAATCAGTTTCCTCACCATTACTATGCAGTTCACCACCTTCAGCCCCCTTGACAATAACGTCAATACAGGTTGTCTGCTCGTCTGCCATCGCAAAATTAAGTGGAGCAATGTCAGCAGGTATCGTCACCCCTATATAGTCAGGATAAATCTTTGGCAACTCACTGAGTTGCTGTGCATCGGTTGGTTTTCTTGAACATGAGGCAACCAACAACATGAATAATATGATGTATGTGAACCGACTTCTCATTGTTGTTTACTATTCATCATACGTTGTACATAATTGGCATATTTACCACCTTGACGACCTTGTGTCTGTATGGACCTTACAGCATCCTGATAGCCTTCAGGCATGTACTTATAGCCACCATATTGCTGGGCCCATGAGAGATAATGCATAAAGTCCTGCATATTTCCCTTCAGCAACTGTTCGGCCAGGAAATAGTCGAGCGCCATCTTGTTGTCGGAATTATTGACGAACAACAAACCGAAGATCTTTTCTATCTCGCCATAACTAAACAGGAAGTCATCCTTAAAACGTAACTGGCGCAACCGTTTATACTCTGGTATGGCATCTACCATGCTGTCTTTGTAGAGACATTGTTCCATCTGCTCTGCCCAACTACGATAGAAGAGTGAATGTTTCAATATATTCAACTGCTTGGCTGCTGGTTTGTAATGACCATTTATCAACATGCATTCGGCTATGCGCTTCGTGCAGCGTCCACTCTTCTTGAAGTTCATAATTGACTCCTGAATGTCAAACATATAACGCTGGGCAGAATTAATAAGACCCAGACGGTAATAAGCTTCTGCTGTCGGCAAGTTACTTGTCAGGTCACGATAAGGACGCATAACAAGAGCATCTTCACCACTCTGATAGTAATTGAACATCTGCTCTGCCAACTGACGTTTCTGTGAAAGCGCCAGATTAACACTGTTTGACCAGAATGTAGTTCTTACCACATGAGTCTTTGCACGCTCGATGATTTTATCCCACTGCCCGGCACGTATCAGCTGGTCCTGACGTATGAGTTCATATTTCTCTGTATCAAAACCTGAAGGCACATAGACAACAGCGGCTATCAAGGCTATAACGGCAATACCTGTACCTATCTTAATATTTATATGTACGCGCGCGAGCAAGACAACAATAACCACGACTAAAGGTATGAGTGCCATGAGCAGGGGCATCTGCATTGGTGTGCGATAGTAATTGATATAGAAAAGGACAGCTTCCGGAGGCCACTGCTGCATAACCGTGACATAAGCCAGACATTCTGTAGCCAACAGCCACAACGGCAGCACGACACACAGTCCAGCACGGTTCCACCCTCTCGCTCCAAGGACAATCACCTGTACCATACGTAATGCCACGTAAAGCCAGCACATAGGTCCCGTCAACCAGTAAATCAGCGGTATCAGCAACAGTTCCCAATACCACTTTATCTGAGCCAGAAGCCAAACAGCCAACAGCACCAGGACCATTGATACCATATAGGTAAGGAGCACGCTCTCGTCACCCATCAGCCGAACCATCAGTACCGGTGGGATAAAGCTCAGAAGACTGAATGCAAGGGAACGGCCTTCAGCCACAAACCGCTTCATCACCTGTAACGTCAACAGCTGCAAGGCCATAGACAACAAGGCTATGCACAATGCTCCCATCCAGGGGACATAATAGAACTGCACGAAGAAGTCGGCAATATAGTCTGCAAAACCTCCTACTATGGAAACGCGTTCAACGAAATAGTCGGATGTAAACAGGAACAGCTGGTATTGTTCCTGATAAGTCAGCGCAAAAGGATAACTGACATACCAAAACAGAAAGATGCCAATACCCAAGAGTATTGTCAGTCCTGCGTTCCAATATTTCATGACGGTCTTCATTTCTATTCTAACCTGCAAAAGTACGACAATTATCTGAAAGTGCCAAATAAATCAAAAAGAAATCCGCCCCACAGCATGCTGAGCTGTGAGGCGGACTGTATAAAATGAAGCTTATATCAGACTTTATTTAGCCATGAAGTGCCAGAACGAGGCTTCGCCCCAACCACCCTGAGAACCACCGTCAGGATAAACCAGCGTCATCTTGTCTCCGGTCATATAAACCACCTCGTAGGTTCCAGGAATGTTACCACCAGAGTTGATCTCGTATGGCCACAGGATAGAAGTAGTCTTCAGGTCTGCAATCTTCCAGTCGCTATTATCAACAGGTACGAACTCGTAAGCAGAAGAACGAATGACCTCACCAGCAGCATTGTAAGCCTTCAGGATACCATCGGTACCGAATGTCATGTAGGCATTCAGGTCACCGTCGCCATGGTTAGTGTTATCCTCTGTATGCTGGAGTTGTCCATTGAACTCCTCAGAAGTAGTGACACCCCACCACTGGCCGTTGCCAGAAGTACCAACAGATGCACCGTCACCAGGCTGGTAACCCATGTTACCCCAAACAGCACCAGTGATAGAGGGGTCCCAAGTCCAAGACTTGCCACTCTCATAACCGGCAGCCATACCAAGGATATCCGAGTTGCTGCAGAAATGCCAGAATGAAGCTTCACCCCAGCCACCCTGAGAGCCACCGTCAGGATAAACCAGCGTCATCTTGTCAGATGTCAGATAAACAATCTCGTACTTGCCAGGGATATTACCACCAGAGTTAATCTCGTATGGCCAAAGGATAGCCTTGGTAACCAGGTCACCAACCTTCCACTCACCTGCGGGATCCCAACCCTCAACCTTAAAGGCATCAGCACGAATTACGTTCTTCTCTGCATCGTAGCATGTTACAGTACCATCCTCGTTGAAGACCATATAGGCATTCAGATCGCCATCACCATGGTTGGTACCGTCCTCGGTGTGCTGGAGTTGTCCATTGAACTCCTCAGAAGTAGTGACACCCCACCACTGACCGTTACCGGTCGTACCTACAGACTTACCATCACCAGGCTGGTAACCCATGTTACCCCAAACAGCACCAGTGATAGAGGGGTCCCACTTCCAGATCTTCTTACCATAGTTGTTAGAAGCAAGGAAACGGATTGGCATCTCCAGCTCACCAGCTACCTGAACAGTAAATTCCTTAGAAGC
>JAFPED010000219.1 GCA_017423565.1 Prevotella sp.
GAGGTATTCGTGGTTGAGCAGAACTGCGTCTATCAGGACATGGACGGGGATGATCAGAAGTCCATCCACTTGTGGCTGACCATAGCAAACAAGATTGTTGCCTTGGCTCGTGTATGCCCTGCCGGAACTCACATGAAGGAAATTTCGATAGGCAGAGTTATCACCACAGAACGAGGTAAAGGATATGGCAAGCAGATTATGCTTTATGCCATTGATGCTGCAATAGAGCATTTTGGCGCGACACTCATAGATATTGAGGCACAGGAGTATGCCAAAGGATTCTACGAAAGCGTAGGATTCAAGCAGTCATCCGACATTTTCATGCTTGATGGTATTCCTCACATTAAAATGACTTGGGAAAAATAGAAGCGTATGAATCCGATAGCCATCCGACTTCTCAACCAACAGCTGATTGCTCCTCAGTTCAGTGATCCTGCGGAGGTAGTCCATTATATGGGTGCCATGCAGGCGCAGGAGTATCGTCTGATGCGGTGGGCTGTGGAAATGCGGACAAGCAAACCGTCACACAAAGCATTCAAGAAAGCTTTTGACGAAGGGAGGATTATTCGTCTTCACCTGATGCGAGGCACGTGGCAACTGGTTTCTGCTGAGGACTATTGGCTAATGATAGATCTCTTTGCACCCAAGGCTATCGCCGTGACGAAGGGCTGGATGAGCAGCAACAAGATCAGCATTTCTGACGAGGAACTGATGCGCGTCCGTGACATCTTCGCCCAAACGGCTGCCGATTTGGGGAGTGTTACGAAAGAGGATTTAGTACGTGCTTTGGCAGAGAAAGACATAAGTTTGGATGACCATAGGCTGTCGTACCATATCCGTATGGCCGAGATGTCAGGAACGCTTTGCAGCGGAGAACTGTTACCAATGAAAGCTTCATATGCGCTTACTGCCAACAAAGTGAAGCCGATAGTGCAGATGGACAAGGACGAAGCCCTGGCATACTTTACTCGCAAATACTTCCAAAGCCGTCAACCTGCTACGTTGGAGGACTTCGTATGGTGGTCAGGTTTGAATATTAGTGATTGCAGAAAAGGCATAGAACTATTAGGCAACACCATCCATGTAGAACGTTGGAAAGGCAGAGACTATTACCTAACCGACGACTGTCGCACACGAGGCTTCAGAAAGGGCAAGTTTCTCCTGATTCCTTCTTACGACGAATATCTTATCAGTTACAAGAGCCGTGATGTCGTGCTGCCTCCAGAACATAGGCATCATGCCCATAATAACAGTGGCATTTTCCAACCCATTATAGCTTACGACGGCACCATCTGTGGCAACTGGTCACCTTTCAAAAACGACTGTCAGGTGACGTTTTTTGAGGACGCCTACAATCAAGATGATGTCAATGAGGCATGGCAAACTTACAAAGTATATTGCAATAAAAAATAAATGATATGAAAAGAGTAATAGTTATTTCCACGAGCCTTCGTCATGGCTCAAACAGCGACATGCTCGCTGACCAGTTCGTGGAAGGAGCCAAGGCTGCTGGAAACGATGTAGAGAAAATTACACTTGCTGGCAAGAACATACAGTTCTGCAAAGGTTGTTTGGCTTGTCAGAAACTGGGTCGCTGTGTCATCAACGATGACGTGAACGACATTATGGCGAAAGTGCTTCAGGCCGACGCCATCTGTTGGGCTACTCCTATCTACTATTACGAGATGAGTGGTCAGATGAAGACACTCATAGACCGCATGAACGCTATGTATGA
>JAFPED010000220.1 GCA_017423565.1 Prevotella sp.
AAAAAGTTTGGAATAACTCCATTTTTTAACAAAAAGTTGGGGAGATTCTCTTCTTATCTGCTACTATCCATTTCTTTCAGGACATTTCTCGTAAAAAAACACATAGTGTGTAACCCCTTGAGCTACACGCTATTCCGTTGCGTTTTGTTATGTCTTTGCCTATCGGTGTCGTTTAACTCTTACTTCACCAGCACCTTTTTACCATTCTGGATATAGATTCCCTTTTGTAGGTTTCTGCTCCAGCCTGCGGCCTGAGAGGTCGTAGAGGATAGGAGTGTCGTTCTCTGGTTCTGGAGCCAGCACGTACTTCACTTCGTTGGTCATGCCTTCGGGTGATGGCCAGACGTCACACAGCACCTCGCCATTTCTTTCAAAGTGGACGAGCATGGAGCGGTGATGGCTATTGGCGCTCCACCAACAAATACGAAGGGAAAAATACCATAACCGGTCCTTGTACTGCCGGCTTCGAGCCTTTAGGCAATATGGCAGCAGCCAAACCTACCGTCAGGGTGAAAGCCTTGGCTGACCAAGACAACATGCGCCAATGGCAAGTGGTCATAAGAAACAACAGTAATAAGATAGCTTTCTTCTGCCAACTCCTGCTAACAGACGAGAATGGGAATGCCGTTCACCGTACTCATTATTCCGACAATTTCATTACCTTACTCCCAGGAGAGCAGGAAACCATACTGGTACGAACATCCCATACGCAAGGTAAAAAATACCGATTCAAGTTCAACGAGAATATGCAACCGTCCAAGATTATTGCCCTGTAACATCAGGGCAATATCTTTTTACGGCCGTTAACGATGTAAATTCCCTTTTTTAATCGAGAGTTGAGAGTTGAGGGTTGAGAATTAACTTTGCGTCCTTGGAGGTCGTATAGATTCCCCCTCTCTCTCGAAGATGGGTTAGGGGTAAGACTTTCTTCACTTAAAGATGTCTCATATTCCGCAACCGTTTGTCCATAAAGAGCGAACTCATAAATACGGGTTGTGTAACCGTCGCCCTGCTCCCCATGAACCATCTGCAGGCGGAAACTCTGTGCAACAATAGGCTCTTCCAGCAAGCGCGAAACTTTATTCATTTGGTTCGAGGTGATGTCAGCAAAATCTACCCATGTACCATTATCGGCCTGATACTGCAACTTAAAAGCCTCCGCTACATAGCCTCCACTCTCACGGGCAGCGCAAAGCACCATCCAACGGTCTATGCGAACAGGTTCGGCAAAGGTATATTGCAAGTAGGGAGTCTTACTCTGCGAACTGGTAGCGCACCACTTTGTAGTCGGATTCTTGTCGTTGGCAAACTTTCCGGCTTCATTGGTTCCGTTCTGATGCGAGGCAGAAACGGTTTTAGGTGTCAGACGATTATCCTCCGTATTAGCGCCTAACTCATTGTAGTCTATCTCCGTTGTTATAGGTGTGAAAGCTGTCACATCATCCGCATGGCTAGCCGAGGTGGTAGCGGCAAAGACAAAGGTCTTGCGGTCCGAACTGGTCAGCTTAACTTCCTTGACTCCCTCCGGCAACGGAACACAATACTTATACATATACATAAGAGTAAACGTCTCGTTACTTTTACTGCTTATATTATGTGCGTGGGAAGAAGCGAAGGCCACATTCTGCTTCCGATACGAGCTACCCATGTTGGTACATGAGAGCGGCTCTCCTATCTTACCCGAGTAATAAGGAACATCTATGGTAACCGGTTCCTCTTCACCTATACCAACAGATACCGTACTGCCCGTTTCTGTTGCACTGGCCATAAGAAGGTAAAGGCAATTCTCGCCATCCTTCCTGTCCAGGGTAATCGTGCTTGTAGTTGCTATCCTCATGGCATTGTTCTTTCCGTCGGTACGGTTACCCATCACAAAACGTACGCCGTCCACCATCATTGTATCTGGTATCAGCTCTGCCGGATATGCGTAAGTGCTATAGGTAGCATTGGCATTACCACGTTGTTTGTCGTAGCTCATCAAATCGGTGTTGTAAGTGAACGAGGCAGGAGTACCTCCCGCACCTTCAACAGGAGTCAATTCGGGAGTCTTCAGCCTGACAGCAAAAGTCTTGGGCTGATAATGGCCAATGGAGAAGGTCAGTTGAGAGTTGAGAGTTGAGAGTTGAGCGTTAGGGATTTCTTCTTCCAAGGCGTTCACCTCTCGGGCCGAGACGATTTCCGTTGGGAAACGAAGTGTTACGTCTTGTTGGTCCTGGCCGCTCCACTCGTACACACGTACTATCAGTTCGTCTGTCTCCTCGGCCTTCTTCAGAGCCTTTATACTCACCTTGTCGGTATTAAGGGAAACAAACGGCAGTAATCGTCCCATCTGCCCCAAGTGCTTAGGGGCTGCGAACGCCAGCAGCGGCTGGTTAAGACGGGCAGCCTCCATCTGTGTTTGCTCATTCCACTTACCATCGTGCGGAAAAAGAGAATAAGTGAAATGGTTAGGACCGATGTCCATATTGGCCTGATGGTCGTAATTCTTGCACGAGGGTGTATGCAGCAACGTCAGCCGAAGGCTCTTGGCATCCGGCTTGTCCCAACCGTACTTACAATCGTTCAGGACAGATACGCCGTATAAACTGGAACTGTGGTCGGCCCACTGATGACCGCAAACCTCATACTCCTGACTGGAGCGCACACCCCGCTGTATGGTGCCCAATGAGATATCGTAGGTATCCTTAGTGGCACTGAAGTAGAACGGGAAGTTTACCTTGAGCATGCGTTCCGGTGTTTGCCAGTCCACCTCATTCACACAATCTATCCTGTCGGATATGGCAGTCATCCTTACATATTGTATAAAAGCGGAACCTGCCATATGCCTTTCGATGCGGAAGGATTTACGTAAAGGGCCGTCCTCTACCAATCGGATATCCGCCTCCCCGCCGACATAAGCCGAAGGGGTACGGCAAACATCCGTATAGCTTATCTCCCAGGCTGGCCAAGTATCCTCGTGGTCGTAGATCAACTGCTGGCGTACCGCACTGTTGATAAGTGTGCGGGCATTTGACTCATCATAGAGTTTCTGAATATCACCGTTTGCATTGATGGTCACCCTGTACCTGCCATTGAACAGTTGTCGGCTTGCCTCCTCTGCCTGAAGGTCGGATGACAGTTCACTTTTTTCTCCCAAACGGACATTATAGACGGCATAACCCAATGACGGAACAGTTGCTGCAAAGATAAAACTTACCTGACCCGTTTTCTCATTATAGCCGGTAATCTGGGACAATACCTCATTGCCATCAGGACCCATGACCCTCATATTGAACGGACGCTGAGAGCATACCATATTTCCTTCCACGACATCCGTGCGGTCGTGCGACAGCGGATTATAGACCACCATAGGGATACCCTCTACCTGCGTATCCAACGTTTGCGAGGCTGCTCCCACCGCATTCATCAGTTGCCGGCCGAAGGAACGGTTGGCCATGTAGTATTCGTTGTAGGAATATTCATTGGCTTTCAGCGTTGACGTCCCTGTTATACCATCGTGATGCTGCTGCCAGATGGTTCTGACCCATGCATCGCGCAATGCTTCTGTAGGATAATCAGCCGTACCTAACCAATAGGATAACGAGGAAGCCTTCTCGGCGGCATCGGCAAGAAGTTCGTTCTTGCGGTTCCATCTTTTCAGCAAACCCCAACTGGTATAGGCACCCACACCGTGTGTACGCATAGGGAGTTCGCTGTTCCAAACCTTATACTTGGCGTTCTTGTACTGATCCATGTAGTCGAAAAACTCATCAGGGCTCACCAGTCTCACCTGAATCTTACCATCGGACTTCCCGACATTGTAGTTCAGCCAATAGGGTGTATTCTCGCCTTCCTTGTCAGCTTTGTCCTGCAAGCCGCCGCCATGATCACTCCGAGGCCCCACATACCTGACGTGTGCCGCCAGTCCGTAGCTGTTGTAATTCTGTTGAATCTTCTTCAGAGTTTCAGCATCCGAGGTCAGATCCTTATTGAACTCTTCGTGCGAATCGTATGCACCAGGCTTATACACCGCATAAATCTGACTGCCGTCCACACCTTGCCAGATACCGAAAGGAGGCAAACCGTCATAGGCTGCAGCCCCCCACCCCAACTTGGCCGTGTGGAACCCCTTTATTCCTGCGTGTTTGGCCAGCGAAGGCAATGCGTAAGAGAAACCGAAACAGTCGGGCAACATGATGTCGTATCCGCCTCGAACGCCCAACTCATGCTGATAGAACTTGTTTGCATAGAGCATACTGTGCAGAATGCTCTCTGCCGATGACATCATTACGTCAGTGGCATCAACCGACATGCCGCTCACATGCCACTGGCCTCGGGAAACATACTGCTTCATCTTCTCGAACTCAGCAGGATAGTATTCCTTCATCCACATGTACTTGATAGCCCCTTCGTAATTGAGATTGAAGTTAGGGTACTTATCCATCAAGGCCATGTTCTGTGTAAGGGTATTCTTGATATACTCATTGATGGTAGTCTTCACGTCCCAGTTCCACTGGGTGTCCAGATGAGTATTGGAAATCAGGAACAATGTTTCCTTGTCAGCCTGCCCATAAGCCAGGGTGCAGATAGCAAAGAGAAGTATCAGGATTTTCTTCATATACCTAAATTCCGCAGCACTTTAGTTTGATTTTTTAATAAGTTCCTGAGCAACAAAAAGTTGCCCAGGATTTTGTCATGTCAGATTTTTCACTTACCTTAGTGCTGCGTTTCAAGACAAGCAAAATCATCAATGACATGGCAAAGGTAAGCATAAAATCTGAGAGAATCACTCCTTTTGGAGGAATATTTCACGTGAGAGAGCTTTTTTCCCGTTACGTCGGCCCCGTTATCGACAAAGTGCTGGGTCTGCGGTGTACGT
>JAFPED010000025.1 GCA_017423565.1 Prevotella sp.
GTCACGTAGGACATCGCCCGTCAGCGATTCTGACCGTTGATAACTGAAGTCGAGACTGATCTTGCTGCTGTAGTAGTTGAGGTTAAACTCATAATCCTTGTACGATCCGATAATCTTGGCAGGATTGATGGCCAAAGCCGCCGAGATACCTCTATAGGAAGCACCAATGCTGACGGTGGTCTTGTGGCTGGTACTGAGATCTGCCTTACAATAGACGTCGTTAATGGTACCTTTGGCATGGAACGTGTTTCCTGTTTGGTTCAGTCGTAGTTTCAGTGTGAGACGTCCTTCCGGGCGCACCACGTAGTTGGTGTCGTATGGAATATTATAATAGCGAGCCGTAAGCACACTATCGACTCTTGCCCTACGCTCGGCCTGTGTGAGTTTCTGGGCTCCGGCATGTATTAAGAAACCACCAGACAGGATGACTGCAAACAGTAATCTTTTCATCATTAGAATTCGTGTCCAAGGTTAATAAAGAAGTATGCTTTCTTTGTGCGGTTACTATAGCCAAGAGTGGCACCAACGGGGCCGAACATGGTATTGTAGTAATAAGCACCCTGAATGCCCAACAGCGTACGATGGTCAAACAGCTGCTTCAACTTGTCGGCTTGCTGTGCAGCTGACATGCGCAGCAGAACGTAGTTATTGTTGCCTATACGCTGCTGAGCCTGCAATTGTGCTGCCACAAACTGGTGGCTTACATATTCTATATTACCAATACCGGCAAATGGCATCTGTTGTTCAACATAATGTGAGAACCAGTCACCTCCGACGGCATTACCAAAGACTGGCGGTATGGAGTTACCAAAAAGCAAACGCCCATAGAACATTGGCTGAAGTGTAAAGCGGCTGCCAATGGTAAACGACGTACGCCAGTTTGCCTTCACCTCGCTCATGCCCGTCTCTCCGTCCAACTTGGTGAAGTTATCAGTGAGGTAGGCATATTCTGCATTGAAGCGTGAACCACGCGTGGGGAAGTACCAGCTATCCTCGCTATTGTATTCCGCCCGGGCACGATAGCTATAAAAATGCTCGTTTTCAAGCGTTACCCGACGTGCCTCGTCAGAACCTAACTTATTACGATAGTGCATGTGGTCCCACCTGATTCCTATCTGGAAGTTAAAGTGTTGAAGACTGAAACTGATAGGCAAGAACTCTGCCTGAAGCTGATTGTATCGGATGTTATAATCGAGGTCTCCATCCATATACACATCGACATCATTACGGTGGAAAGTGAAAGAGAGTGTGGGACGCGTGAAACTACGCGGATGGACAACGATCTCACCACGTGCCATCAGACGTTTTCCAAGTCGCAGAGTAAGGTCGGTATTAACTGGGATACTGGTCTTTAGAGGTATGTCGAGTCCCAATTGTACTGCTGCATTCTCTTCTGTGTCGTAGCGCACTCCGGCATGCAGTTGCACGGACTTCCGATTACCGGCAGAAAGAATGACACGCACACCATCACCTTCCGGCACCAGCCTGCACTCTGCCGTCTGGTAGAACAAGTCAACACGCATGCATGTAGTAAGCTCTTGCTCTAATTTCGCATCGATGCTGTCGTTTTTCTGCAGATGGAATTTCTGTCGCAGGAACCGTTCTGCCTGTGGCGTCATGTTCTCGAAGGAATAGCTTACAACACGATGTTTCTCGGTCATTACCTGAGGACGGAGCGGTTGCAGGATGATGGGACGGAAAGATTCGTCAACACCTATCCGCTTCTTTAGGGCAATGATGTCGTCCCAATGATTCATGGCCAGCTCCTCACCTCGACGTATAAGCGTATCAATAGCAGCATGTGAGAAACTGGCAGAGCCATAGCCTTTGGTATCAACCTGTAGGTGGAGGTCGGTAATGGCAAGGTTCTCCTCATACTTGTTCTTACAGTTGACGTCGATAATCTGACTGAGAATGCTCATAGTACCACCAATGTCGTCGGCCTCCTTGGGTGCTCCCTGTACGGTAACACCTATGATGATGTCTGCACCCATCTGACGTGCTATGTCAGCTGGATAGTTATTTTTCAGTCCACCATCAACAAGCACCTTGTCACCCATTCTTACTGGTGAGAAAGCTGCTGGAATAGCCATTGAAGCACGCATGGCCTGTGGCAACCGTCCGCTATGGAAATCAACTTCAGTGTTGTCTATGATGTTGGTAGCCACACATGCAAAGGGTATGCGCAGGTCGTGAGTAAAGTCGAGGGAGTCGGTATATCCTGTGCATAGCTGCATGAAAAGTTCTGCCAGGTTCTTTCCCTTGATGATACCTCCGGCATTAGGGTCTCGCTGACCAAAGGACAGGCCTGTGGAGAAGAGATAAGTATTCTGTTTCTTCCTGTCGCTCAAGTTCTGCCGATGGAGCCGTTCACGGTCGGTAATGACATAGCTCCAGTCCTGTTGCCGTACCATTGAGTCGAGAGAATTGGCATTATAACCTATGGCATACAGTCCGCCAATAATACTTCCCATTGACGTACCGGTAATGATGTCAACAGGTATGCCGGCTTTCTCGAGAACTTTCAGCACTCCGATATGTGCCATTCCCTTGGCTCCACCTCCACTTAACACTACTGCCACTCGTTTTCTATTGGCAGCAGTATTGTCGGTTTGCGCTTGTACATGAAGGCTTCCAACTGTCATGATGGTAAGAATGAGCATGCTGATGAAAGTCCTCAGCGGCTGTCTGGGGTAGCTTATGTCTGCGTAGCTATTGGTTGTTGTCTTTTGACGGGATTGATTTGTATTTGCCATTTGTTTCAATTTTTGTTATGCTATTTTACTTCTTCCACTCCAACATCCTATTTCCCTCCCTTCTTATCTTTATTCTTCCGTTTCTTTAATTCCACCATAAGGGAAAGAATAGCGACAACGACACCCAATAGACCGACAACAAGTGTTATCAGGTCGAAATTCTCTTTTGCCCAAGACATCAGTGCATCCATATAGTTCGTAAGTTTTCTACAAAAATACAAAAACTTTCTGGCACCACAAATAATATAGTGTAAATTAAGTGAATTTTAACGAACATAGCGGAACTTTCCTATGGAAAAAGGAAAAGGGCTGACTTCCCAGCCAGCCCATTCAGTTATACTAAACAAATACTTTATGAATTCTCACCTTTCTGGTTGCAAAGATACAGGGTTTCCTGTACCTGTGCAATACCTAAAAATGAGGGTTTTATGACTTAAACACCACTTTCGCGCGACAACACTCGGTGCCGTCAGTACGAACAATGCGGATGTTGAACGTGGAGGAATCTTCCTCCATATAGAATGATAGCTGGTCGCCCCCATGCGCCTCTGCCACATAGGCTATTTCGAATCGTTTGATCTGATGCTCCTTATACCATTCTAAAGGCCAGAGGTCGAGGACGTGCTCAATGTACTTGACTGAGTTGATGTGTCCGTTGATATCTACATCATTATAATAGGTGTCGATGGTTCTTACGAGTTTGGCCTCGTCACTCATCTTCACTCGCCCACCCTTGTCAATGGGACACTCCTTATCCTTGACTATCCAGTTCTCGATGGCTCCATCGTCGATGGAGAAAATATCAGTAGGCTGTCGTGTCTCTGTATCAATCATGGCCCAGATGCTGCGTCCATAGCCGTAGATTTTGCCATCAGTTCCCACGACAGCAAAGTTACGACTGGTAAAGTACCGCATAGCACTTTCTACCCATGTCTCTACATTGAACTTGGTATATTGTAACGGCATCTCATCCATCTCGATGGCGAGTCGCGAGAGCACCCACGAGCGCTTGATGGTCATCAGGTATTTCATGCCAAAGCCTCGTGCTGACGAGTGGAAGTCAGCAGCATTGAGCATGTGATTGCCCATGTGCCCCATAAACAAACGACCGCTATAGTCGCAATGAAACGGCTCGGCCATGAATTCATAACATCCTACTTTATCCATTGTTTCTCTCCCTTTCCTCTAAAAACTCACTTACTTGTTCCTGCTTACCTCGCGTAACGGCGATACGTCCGGAACGTGTATATTGGAACACACAATCGAAGGCATCGAGGGCACGATAGAGATCGATAATCTGTTCGGTGACACCATACATCATGACAATGACATAGGTGGGATTGACCTCAATGATGCTGGCGCCACAGCGACGAATGGTACGCGAAATCTCTGGGTTCTCAAGCACGCGCTTAGTGGATAGCTTATAAAGTCCTGTCTCGCGGATAAAGAGCTGATCGTCAGTGAAGTAATTAGCCTTCACCACGTCAATCTTCTTCTCTATCTGTTTGGTAATCTTCTGTATCTGGTCTTCGTCGCTCCAGGCAGTGATGGTGTATTTATGCACCCCAGGAATGCTGGAAGCAGAGACGTTAAGGCTCTCGATATTTACCTGACGACGTGTGAACACTGCCGTTATCTGGTTCAGGATACCTGCTATGTTCTCAGAATATACTAATAAGGTATATAACTTTCTATTGTCTTTCATCATGCGGAAGCAAATTATTCACTTTTCACTATTCACTTTTCACTTTACATCTCCAACATCATATCATCTACATTCTTACCTGGTGGCGTCATGGGCAGTACGTCGTCATCTTCCAAGATAGCACACTCCAAGATGAACGGCCCCTTGGTAGTGAGCATTTTGTTGACAGCAGCAGAGAGGTCGTTACGGTCGATAACTAACTGATAGGGAATGCCATAGCCTTGGGCAATAAGCTCGTAAGAGGGGTTGAGCATCCTGGTGAACGACTTCCGCCTGTTCCAGAACATGTCCTGCCACTGACGCACGTTTCCTAAGTAGTTGTTGTTAAGAATAATGAGTTTTACTGGAGACTGCTGTTCCATAATGGTGCCCAGCTCCTGCAGATTCATTTGGAAGCCACCGTCACCCATGAAACAAACTACCGTACGCTCCGGTGCGCCAAACGTAGCACCAATGGCAGCAGGCATGCCATAGCCCATGGTACCTAATCCCCCACTGGTACAGATGCTCCGGCTGTGCTCATACTTAAAGTAACGAGTGGCAAACAACTGGTTCTGACCTACGTCTGTGACCAGCACGGTGTTGGCATCGGAAGCCTCAGCAACGGCATTTACCACCTCGCCCATCAACAGGGGACCGTCCTTTGGATGGATGGCAGGTTCAATAACCTTCTCACGTTCTTTCTCATTGAGAGGAAGGAACGACTCACGCCACTCGTGATGGTCAGCTTGATGGACCAGTTCCGTCAGTGCAGGCAGCGACACCTTACAGTCAGCCACCACAGCTACGGTAGCCTTCACGTTCTTGTCAATCTCGCTCTTGTCAATATCAAGATGTATGACCTTAGCCTGACGGGCATAGGTATTCAGATTGCCTGTGACACGATCGGAGAAGCGCATGCCAATGGCAATGAGCACGTCACACTCCTGTTCCTTCAGGTTGACGGCATAGTTACCATGCATACCCAACATGCCAACATTCAACGGATGGTTACTGGGCAGTGCGGACAAACCCAGCATGGTACGGCCAGCTGGTATGTCAGCTTTCTCGAGAAAGTCTTTTAACTCCTGCTGTGCATGACCCAGTTCCACACCCTGACCGACTAATGCTAATGGACGTTTGGCACCATTGATTATCTCTGCTGCCTGACGTACGGCCTCCTGGTCGAGTGTCGGATAAGCCACATAGGAACGTATGAAGTTAACATGCTCAGGCTGAAACTCTACCAGCTCCGTCTGGGCATTCTTGGGAAAGTCGAGCACGACAGGACCAGGACGTCCGCTACGTGCTATATAGAAGGCACGACTGACTGCCCAAGCGATGTCCTCGGCATGGCGTATCTGATAGCTCCATTTTGATATCGGTTGTGCGACACCAACAAGATCGACCTCCTGGAATGCATCGGTTCCCAAGGCACCAATAGGCACCTGACCGGCAATGACAACAATGGGTGTAGAGTCGAGCATGGCATCAGCCACGCCTGTCAGCGTGTTTGTAGCACCTGGACCACTGGTAACCAGCGACACCCCCACTTGCCCAGACACACGTGCATAGCCTTCGGCAGCATGAACAGCAGCCTGTTCATGGCGCACCAGAATATGCTGAAATGCTTGTTTCTTACCACGGGTATAGTCGTAAAGGGCATCATAAACGGGCATGATGCTGCCTCCCGGATAGCCGAAGATGGTCTTTACACCTTCCGCCTTCAAAGCCAGCATCAAAGCCTCAGAGCCTGTAATCTTTTCTGTCATTATTTAGTTTTCATTGATGATACGTATGCCTCCCTTGTCTGCTGACGACACGCTTTGTGCGTAAGCACGCAAGGCTTTGCTCACTTGACGATTTCGCTTCAGTGGCTGTTGAGGACGAGCTGCAAGTTCCTCGTCAGAGAGTTTGACACTAATGGAGCGTGAAGGAATATCGATGACAATGATATCGCCATCCTTTATCTTTCCTATGTTACCACCATTGGCTGCCTCTGGCGAGATGTGACCAATGCTCAGACCGCTGGTACCACCAGAGAAACGACCATCGGTAATCAGCGCACACTCCTTGCCTAAGTGCATGGACTTGATATAAGAGGTAGGATAAAGCATCTCTTGCATACCTGGACCTCCCTTCGGACCTTCGTGAGTAATGACGACACAGTCGCCACTCTTCACACGTCCGCCAAGGATTCCCTCACAGGCATCTTCCTGGGAGTCGAACACAACGGCAGGACCTTCGAAGTGCCATAGCGACTCATCGACGCCAGCAGTCTTCACCACACAGCCATCCTGTGCTATATTACCAAAGAGTACTGCCAGTCCACCATCCTTGGTGTAGGCATGCTCAATGTCACGAATGCAGCCATTCTCACGATCGGTATCGAACGAAGGATAAAGTTCACCTTGTGAACCCATCTTTGTAGAGAAACGCCCTCCAGGAGCAGACAAATAGATACTCTTCTCTCCTTCAGAAGAGGATTCTGGAGTGAGGCCATACTTCTGCATCGCCTCATCGAGTGTCATACCGTCAACACGCTGGCAACGGCCATCAATGAGTCCGCCCTTATTGAGTTCGTTCATGATACCAAGGATACCACCTGCACGGTTGCACTCCTGCACGCTGTACTTCTGCGTATTAGGAGCAAGCTTGCACAGACACGGCACACGACGGCTCAAGGCATCAATATCTTTCATTGTGAAATCAACACCAGCTTCCTGAGCCACTGCTAAGAGATGGAGTACGGTATTGGTAGAGCCACCCATGGCAATATCAAGCGACATGGCATTGAGGAACGCCTGACGGGTAGCAATGCTACGTGGCAGCACACTCTCGTCACCATCTTCATAATAGGCCAGGGCGTTCTTCACTACCTGTCGGGCAGCTTTCTTGAATAACGCGATACGATTGGTATGGGTAGCCAGGATGGTGCCATTGCCTGGCAGACTGAGACCAATAGCCTCAGTAAGGGAGTTCATTGAGTTGGCAGTGAACATACCAGAGCAGGAGCCGCACCCCGGACAGGCACATGACTCAATCTCCTTCAGGTCGGCATCAGACACGGAGGGGTCGGCACCCTTGACCATAGCTGTAATCAAGTCGGCATTCTCACCACGCCAACGTCCTGCCTCCATGGGACCTCCTGAACAAAAGACGGTAGGAATATTGAGTCGCATCGAGGCCATGAGCATGCCTGGCGTCACCTTATCACAATTGGAAATGCAAATCATGGCATCGGCCTTGTGTGCATTGACCATGTACTCCACAGAGTCTGCAATGATGTCGCGCGAGGGTAACGAATAGAGCATACCATCGTGACCCATGGCGATACCATCGTCAATGGCGATGGTATTAAACTCTGCAGCAAAACAGCCCATAGACTCTATTTCCTGTTTTACTATCTGACCTATTTCATGCAAATGGGTATGACCAGGAACAAACTGCGTAAACGAGTTAACGACAGCAATGATAGGCCGTCCGAACTGTTCGTGTTTCATTCCGGCAGCAACCCAAAGTGCACGGGCACCAGCCATTCGTCTTCCTTCTGTGCATACCGCACTGCGCAACTGATGTTTCATATTATTAATACCTTTTTCTTATAAAGTCACACTAATTTAAGGCGCAAAATTACACCTTTTTATTTTAATAACCAAAAAAATAACGATTTTTGACGTGCCGTCATCTGAAATCGAAGAAGAAGTAGGCAGCAGCATAGTGGCGTGGAACACCTCGTGCAGTACCCATCGTAGAATTGTTACGGTCGCGTACAGTGCCGTCAGACTCTATCTTACCAACATAGGAGTTGTTACGGTCACGAACCGTACCATCACTATAGACCTTGCCCAGATAGGAGTTGTTACGGTCGCGAACGGTACCGTCGGATTCTATCTTGCCGACATAGGAGTTGTTACGGTCGCGAATGGTACCATCACTCCAGAATTTTCCACAATAGGAGTTATTACGGTCGCGAATGGTTCCGTCGGACTCTATTTTACCTATATACGAATTGCTACGGTCGCGAATGGTTTGTGCGAAGCCGGCAGACGACAGACAGACGACAAACAACAATAAAAGAATCTTCTTGTACATCATAACTTGAAATGCTATTTTTATTTGTTCAACTTCTTCAAACGGTCAATGGCATGCTCCAGACTCTCTGTAGGTTCAATGATGTTGTAATTTCCCCAAAAGTCGGGCTCATCAAAGTAGGCCACCTTGTCATAGAACAAGTCGCGACTGCCAAAAGAGTCGCGCCCACGAATACTATGTACGGCATCACCCTGCAGGTTTTCGGTCACTACCATCTCAGTGGTTACGGTATAGGTAGAGGCAAAGAGACGGCGACGCCAGTCACACTTGAAGCGCATCACATTACGTACATAACTAATACGTGTCACCCCGTCGATGGTCTTATAATTAATAATGGTGGAGAGTTCCTTGGGATTGAAACGCAACCCCCGAGGCTTACGCACCAGCATATACTGGGTTGCATTAGCTTTGTCGCTCATGTCAAGTTGTAACTCCACACGTGTAAAAGCCAGTGACTCTTGGTCGATGAACAGCCGCCCATAGAACAAGGGACGGTCGATGACATATTGTGGACGGATGTTGATAACAAATTGCGGACGTTCTGCTATCACCTCTGGCGGGTCGAGCGTCAGACGATAGAAATACAACTCATTCTCGTTCAGCAGTACCTCGACATTCTTCACCACATCGAGCATGATAGGAATAATAGGACCACCCATCACCTTGACACCCAGCGTGTCGGAAGAACGGGTGCTCATCAGACGGCGACCTTTCACTATCTGGACAGCATCCTGATCAGGACCATAACGGTAGGAAGTCTTATACATATCGGTAACAGCCTCGGACACAGCAATGAAACGAGAGCCTTTCTGTGCCGTCTCACGATAGAAGCAATGCATGAGCGACGGCACGAGGGGATAATTACTGGGAATCTTGTGTATA
>JAFPED010000221.1 GCA_017423565.1 Prevotella sp.
CCACGTTAGTAACATCAATATGGTTACCGCCAATCTCTTTCCATTCCACACCTTCCAGTTCCTCTGCAGTAACGTCGGTGAAATAAGCCTTCTCCACGTCCACAAGGTTAAGTCCATAAATATTGATTTCGTCACCTGCCTCACGAGGATACTTTGCCTGAAGTCGTGAGATAGAGGGATATGGAGCTGTAATCTTGAACGAATAGACAGCTGTTCCATGCGTTGTCTCCACACGGATTTCGTCCTTCAGAGAGCTATCGAAAGCAGTAAGCACGAAGCCATTAGCTTCCGTAGGTACGTTCACCACAATGCTGTGGTCGGTATTCATTGTTGGGTTGAAGTACGCTTCCTGGTCATTGATATAGACCTTCAGAGCGCTACCCAGGTTGTTACCTATAACGGCAATGACCTGTCCGGGTCCTGCTTTGGTAAAGAGGCTGTCAGCTTTCTCCGGGTCGCATGAGCGTACTCCTGTGATTTCAGGAACACCACCATCAGAGTTGCTGTCGCTACAAGCTGTGAATCCGAGTGACATGACTCCAAACAGGAGCATCACCATCAGACTTTTGATATTGATATTTGTAATCATAATTTTCAATTTGCAATTGTCAATGATAAAAATTACTCTCCAAAGTTATACTCTACAGGAGGCTGATTGAAATACGGGTTCTGAATGACGTCGGCTTCAGGATAAGGCATGAAGATATTTGCCTCGGAGAGCACTATTGGCTGATAGTCAGCGCCCTTGGCTCGTGCCAGTTCGTCAAGATTGAAGGTATAACCCTGTGCCTTTGTCTGTACGGTAGTATTGTCATCAATAGAAACCGTTGAGCGGTCGTTCCACAAGCAGTGTCCCTGGTCGTCAGTGAAGTACCAGTTGTTTGATCCTGGGAAGATGCAACGATAAGAGAATGTACCATCGGTATTGCGTACCACGTCGCCAGAATTAAGCATGAACGCACGATGCTGTTTGTTGTTGAAGAAGTTAAGCATGTACTGTGGCTTCCAGCGATACCATGTCACCATGTCGTACCAGTTGCAATACTCAAGACAGAACTCAATACGACGCTCACGAATCAGGTCTTCAAATGAGAACGATGTCTTGGCAGGCAGTCCTGCACGCAGACGTGTGGCATTGAAGGCTTCCAGTGCACGTGCGTCGGTGGTTGACTCATTGTTACCCAGCAGTGCTTCTGCCTTGATGAGATAGACATCGGCCAGACGCATGATGTAAGTGTTCAATGGAGATGCCTGCTGCGCCAGATGTCCGTCGCAGTCAGCCTTTGTACCTACAACACCTTTCTTGGCCTGTGCCCAATTGACATTATAAGTATAGCCTCCCTTTTCGCTCCAGATGTAGCTATAGAACTGTCCAGGAGTAAAGAATGTAGCTCGGATGCGGTGAATGTCGGCAGGCTCCTGATTGTAATAGTCAAGCATATCGACAGATGCATGCAACGAACCACCCCAGCAGTTGACGTCGGTTACATCGCTCCAAGCAAGGTCAGAGATGAGGTTGTTGTTGGAAGCATACTCACCCAGCAAGGGATCTGCCCAACGCATGGCAAGCAGCGTCTCTTCATTGTCGTTATACTGAGGACGGAACAGGTTCTCATAATCATCAAGCAGTTTGTACTGACCACAGTTGATGACCTCGTCACACAGTGTGACGACACGGCTCAGCGTAGCTTGATCGCGCTCGTGGTCAATAGTGCTGGAAGTGCTCCAACCACTCTGTGCCAGCAGTGCTTTAGCCAGCATGGCCTTTGCAACGTAGCGCGAAGGATGATTGTTAGTGCCTCGCTCTGGCAACAGCTCAGATGCTTTTTCGAAGTCACGTATAATGAATTTCAGCACGCTGCTTTCAGTAGATAGTGGACGGACAGGAATTGACGTAGCGTCAACGTTGTCCTCGAAGAGGATAATCTCACCCCATCCACGCAACAGATAGAAGTAGGCAGCGCCACGCATCAGCATTGCCTCGCCCTTTGCCTGTGCAATAACACTCTCTGAAACGTTCTCACCTGCATAACGGTCAAGATCGTTGATGAGTTGGTTAGACATGGTAACTACCATGTACAGAGACGACCATGCATCAACAACCTCTTTGCTCAATCCTGTAATAGTGAATCTTGCAAACTCTCCCTGCAGATAGGGACTCCAGGCATCATTGGCCCTGAAAGAACCCATACCTACGATGCCACGTTCGTTATATCCATGCCAAGCGTAGTTATACAAAGGCTCAGTGGCCTTGATGACTGCCTCGTCACTGGTATAATATGTAGGTGCGGTGTAGCCGTGCAGCGGAGAGCGATCGAGGAAGTCGTCGCCACAACTGGTCATTGTCAGGAGCGAAGCGGCAGCCACCGAAACCATGAAAATATTTAGCTTTTTCATATTGATGTTACTCTTTATTGTTTGTGATACTCATTAGAAGGTTACCTTAAGACCAAAATTATAGATTCTGGGTGATGGATAGCGGTAGTAGTCGATACCCTGCAGAATAACGCTCTGGCCGCTGGCACCGATTTCAGGATCGTAGCCGTCATAACCAGTAATGGTAAAGACGTTCTGCACGTTTGCATATACCTGTACCCAGTCGAGTTTCAGCGGAGCAAGCCACTTCTTTGGCAGGTTCCATGCCAACGAGAGACTCTTCATGCGCAGGTAAGAACCATCCTCGACAAATCGTGAGCTGACACGGTTGTTGTCGTTCTGGCTCTCGCCGCTGACGCTGATACGCTGTGTGAGTGCGCTGTTGGCATTCGACACATAAACATTAGAGATATCACTGAGCGAGCCCTCTGGGTCGTACATGGACACTACAGCATAGTCGCTCACGAGTTTCAGTTTGTTACCCCAAGCCGTCGGGTCGGAGTGGTTCTGCGTTACGGCATTGAAGATATCGTTGCCTACAGAGCCATTGAGGAAGAATGACAGTTCGAAATCCTTCCATGTGATGACGTTGTTGATACCGAAGGTAAAGTCGGGGTTGGGGTCACCAATATACTTACGGTCGGCTGTTGTTATCTTGCCGTCGCCGTTGACATCCTCGAACATGTAGTCACCCACCCAGATGCCACGTGGAGCAATGGGGTACATATCTGAGTTGATGGACTCAGCAGGACGAGCCACTGGGATGCGCTGTCCGTACTGGTCGAGCATGAATTCGCCAAGTGAGTTCTTCTGATAGAAGTCGTCTTCCTTGGTAAACATTCCAATGACGTTGTAGCCATAGAAACGACCTACTGGTCCGCCTATTTCAGACAGTGTGTAAGTCTGTGAATTCATGTTTCCAGGAATAGAACCCTCATCACTGTTCAGCTTGGTCAGTTTGTTGCGGTTGACGGAGAAGGTGATACCCGTACGCCACTGCCAGTCACGATTAGAGATGTTGACGGTGTTCAGCGTAAACTCAATACCCTTGTTCTCAATGGCACCAGTGTTGACCTTTGGAGCGGAAATACCCATCCAACCGGAGTTGTTCTCAATATAATAAGGAAGAACGGCATCCATCAGCAGGTTGTCTGTCTTCTTCAGATAAGCATCGACGATGAACTCAATGCGGTTGTTCAGGAATGCCAGATCCAAACCAATGTTCCATGCCTTGGTGCTCTCCCACTTCAGGTCAGGATTCTCGTAGTTACCAGAGAAATAACCTGTACCCCAAGCCGTAACAGCATTCTTCATGGCAACGCCATAAGCAAAGCTGCCTACACCCTGGTTACCAACGAGACCCCATCCAAGACGTACCTTGGCATTGTTGAGCCACGAATTGGTCTTTTCCATGAATTTCTCGTTACTCAGTCGCCATGCCAACGCTACTGATGGGAAATAACCCCAGCGGTTGTTGGGACCGAAGCTTGACGAACCGTCGGCACGCAGCGTGGCGGTAAGCAGATAGCGATCAAGCATGTTGTAGTTCAGACGTCCGTAATATGACTCAATGGCCCAGTCGGCACCTTGCTCACCGTTGGTAGAGGTAGAGGCATCACCTACGGCAATACTCTTGATGGCATCGGTGATAAATCCTTTACGGCCCATAGAACCCTGATACCACTCGCCTTCCTGTGTCTCATGACCTCCCATGAGCTGCAGGTGGTATCCCTCGGCAATGTCGAAGTCATAAGTCAGATACTGTTTGAACGACTCATACTTGTTACGTGAGTTGCCACGTGTCATTTGCGACTCAATCTTCTGATGTGCCGTCTCATAGTTAGGCTGGAAGAAGAGGCTCTGTCCCCATGAACGGTTACCACCATACTCAATACGGAGCGTGAGACCCTTCAACGGTGTAATGTTTGCATAGGCATTATAGTCGAACTGTTGTCCCTTACGGATATTGTCTCGCACTTCGGCTTCGAACAGTGGGTTCGAGTTGTAGTTGTGCTCCAAGTTGGTACCGAAGTCCCACGAACCGTCAGGTGTGCGGGCTGCCATGTCGGGGTACTGCACGAGGGCTGTCTGAATGACATTGTTCTCATCGAAAGTTATGACCTGTCGTGTGCTGGCGTAGTAGGCATTCACACCAATCTGCAGCCACTCAGTAACATTTGTGTCAAAGTTGGCACGGAATGAGGCACGCTTAAATGACGAACCGACACCGACACCTTCCTGATCCAGATAACCACCAGAGAGTGAGTAGTGCATGTCCTTTGTACCACCACTGACGTTTACCTGGTGATTGTGCATGAATGCTGTATTGAACAGTTCATCCTGCCAGTCGGTACCGTTGGTGAGCAGGGTTGGGTCGAGCAACTCTTCGCGCTTACCATAACCATATATCTCTGCGCGTACATTATAGAATTTAGCAAACTCAGGAAGATTCATCACCTCAAGCATCTTGGGCAGTGACTGCCAACCAAGATATCCCTCGTAAGTCAGCTTGGGCTTACCTTCCTGACCACGCTTGGTAGTAATAAGTACCACACCATTTGAAGCACGTGAACCGTAGATGGCTGTTGCCGAAGCATCCTTCAGTACTTCGATAGAGGTAATATCGCTTGGGTTCAGGGTGGACATGACGCTGGTGTTGTCACTCGTCTGACCACTCATGGCAATACCGTCAACAACATACAGTGGCTCGTTTCCGTTAAGCGAGTTGATACCACGAATCTGCACTGAGATACCACCACCAGGAGCACCAGAGTTCTGTGTTACCTGTACACCGGCAATACGGCCTTGCATGGCTTGCTCGAGCGAGGTATTTACACCTTGCTTGATTTGTTCTTCGTTGATGGACGAAACGGAACCTGTCAGGTCCGAACGTTTCATGACACCATAACCTACAACAACGACCTCGTCAAGTGATGTGGCATCCTCATCCAACTGAACATCCAGCTGACCTCCTCGGGTGACCTTCACTTGCTTCGTCGTGTAGCCAATGTACGAGAATTCCAAGGTCTGACCAACCTGTGCGGAAATTCTGTAATTACCCATAGCGTCGGTAATGGTACCTCCAGCGACACCTCTTACCTTCACCGTTGCACCGATAACCTCCTCGCCAGTGGCAGCGTCGGTTACCGTACCGTTAATGTTCACGCTTTGAGCCAATGCCATAAGCGGAAACATTACAGCCAAGAGAGCAATGTATCTGCATTTTTCAGACACACAGCCCAGAATTGAGCACGTTTCTTTCATAGATTTTAAGTTTGTTATTATTAAAATAGTTATATATTCGTTTGGTTAGCTGTTGCAAAGATAGACAACTTTTTTATTTTTCATGCATTATTTGACATCTTCTTTTGTTAAATGGCAAAATTGTATCATAATTGGTCAACAAATCATGTAATCTTATCATTTTTTGCCGATGTCTCGCGAATGACCAGTCGTTGTGGCACTATCTCATGGTATAAAGTGTGGTCACCACCGATGGCACGCATCAGCATCTTACAAGCACGTTCACCCATCAGGTGGCTTTGGTCTTCAATGACGGACAACTGGGGGGTAACGTAGGCAGCATGCAGGTCGTCTGTGAATCCTATCAGTGCCACATCCTCAGGTATGCGAAGCCCTAACTGCTTGATAGCCGAAAAGGCCGCAAACGTAATGATGTCGTTGAATGCCAAAATAGCATCAGGATGGTCGGGGCGTTGCAACAGTTTCATTGTCTGCTCAACAGCCCACTGGTAGTCAATTTTTCCACACACCACAAGCTCGCGCTCTATGGGCAAACGGTTTTCGCGCAAAGCCTCCAGATAGCCATGCTTACGGCGACGCACCATGTCCAAATGGTTAGGACCGCCAATGAATGCCACACGGCGGCTTCCCGTGTCAAGCAAATGCTGCGTGGCTTGTTGTGCAGCCTCGTCACCATTGGCCTTCACAGACGAGAATTTTTCTGGCAGACAGGTTCTGCCAAAAAATACCAACGGAATACCCATCTCCTGCAATTCTTCAAAAGGAGCATAGTCTGTGGTGGTCTGAGCCAGACAACCAATGACTCCCTCTACATGCAAACTGACAAAGGTATCCAAGGCACGGGCTTCCACCTGGAAGTCTTCATGGCTATTGGCACTTATAACGCTGTAACCGCTCCGGGCTGCCTCCGCTTCTATGCCTGCCAACACTGCTGAATAATAATGGGTCTCTAAGTGTGGCACTACCACACCTATAATCTTTGGAGCCTCCTTACGCAGACTCTGTGCAAACGGGTTAGGACGGTAATTCTTGCGCTTGGCCAGTTCCTTCACACGCTGCTGCATCTCTTTGCCTATCTCTGGCGACGAGCGCAAAGCACGGCTAACAGTAGCTATACTGACCCCCAATTCATGCGCCAAGTCCTTCAACGAAGTACGACGCTTAGGTTTCTGATTGTTGTTATTAGTAGTCATTGTTTTAGTTATTATGGTGCAAAGATACACAAAAAAAACAACCCTGCAAACGTTTACGTAACTTTTTTGAAAGAAATTAGTACAAAATGTTTATTAAATTCGTATCTTTGCACCCAGAATTCAGAATGAGTAATGAATAGTTGATAATAAGTTAGTTAGAAAGAGAAAACAAGTCTGTCGTGATGATAGGCTTGTTTTTTTGTATTTTATCAACATGTTCTTCTTATTTATATCGACCTGAAAAATTTTTACCATATTGGCTAAATTATGCTCTGACTACTATGTTGTAAAGGTTCAATGTTCATTCTTCAATGTTCATTCTTCAATGTTCAATCTTCAATCTTCAATCTTCAATGTTATTCCCACACCAGTTTGCCCCCGTCTGACGTGCGTTAGAAGCCGTTTGGTTTGAGCAAAACCTATGTATTTCTCTCGCCAAAGGGCTGCTTTCTCTGACCAAAAGGCTTATAACTCTCGCCAGAAAGCCCTACCTGCAAGCCGTTGGGCTTATAACTCAAGTGGAGTGGCTTCTTGCTCAAACAAGTTGGCTTGAAAACATAGTAAGCAGGCGTCATCCTTAAAAGTGACATTGTGACATGTGACTTTGTGACATTAAGCACCTTCCAAAAGTTCAGAGTGCTATTATTATATATTATTATTATA
>JAFPED010000222.1 GCA_017423565.1 Prevotella sp.
CGGATAAAACACCGCCACACTATCTGCGGTAACGAAAGCAGCCTGTGCCGTCGCCACAAGGGCGGCGAACAGGCTGCTGATTGTTGCTGTGATTCTTTTATTCATCACATTGCATTATCTTAGTTTATTTTACAAGCACTTTCACGGTCTTTCCATCAGACATACGGACGATGTTGATGCCACGATTCAGTTGTTGCTGACGGATACCGCTCAGAGAATAGATAGCCGTTCCTTTTTCTATCTTCGTTGCAACTGTGCTGATACTTGTCGGATCATCATTGATATACTTATCGCCGTCCTTTACCACCACTCCGTGAGTAGCATCGAAGACAGGATGCAGGTCTGAACCAAGGGTCTGATAGAAGATAGTCTTTCCTGCACCTTCGTTGAGGTCGTAACAGAGCTTACCGCCAGTCACATCTTCGGCAGATACAGAGGTAACCTGGCTACCATCCAATTCATAGCAGTTGGTGAAGTTGATAGAGTTGCCGTTGTATCTTGCAAATGTACGAGTGCCGTCAACAGACTCAGGAGCGATGCTGCCACAGTTGAAGCAGTTGGTCACCTCACCACGATCACCCAGCCATCCGCTGATGGTGCCGCACTCACGCTGTCCTACAATGTCACCTGCGTTATAGCAGTTGATGATGCGTACATAAGCCTCACTCATATCATTCACACCTAAGATACCTGCGCCATTGGCTCCTGAAGCACCGACATTGACTGATGCCTCATTACCGCAATTCTCAATCGTCAAGGTTGCCTTGCCAATAGCGGTACCGACGATACCTGCAGAGTAGCCTGTTGAATAGATTTCACATGTCTTGTCGACAACGACATTCTTGATGGTTGCACCGCTGGCTACACCAAAGAGACCCTTGTTGCCACTCTCAGACTCGATAACCATATTCTTGATACGATAGCCGTGTCCGTCGAATGTTCCCATGTAAGGACGCTTCACGTCTACTGTTCCACCTTCGCCATTGTCCTGGTTGAAACGAGTTCCGATACCTTCGAAGCTGATACCGCTCATGTCAATGTCGTTGGTAAGGTCTACGATTACGTTACCGTCAGTCTCACCGTTATTGATGGCGTCAGCTAAAGCCTTCAACTGCTGACCATTGTGAATCAAGCGTGCACCGCACACCTGACAGATGTCATTCACATATTGGTGCTCATCACGCTGAGGTTCACTTTCGGTGTTAGAATAACTGATGTCATCACCCGCAGTACCATCGCATTTGAGTGAACCTACGGCAAATACCATGCTATGAGAAGCAAATGGAAGAGGATTGTTGTCGCTTCCTAAGTTCTGACGCCATGCATCGGTGTCTCCACCTTTATTGATAAGGTAGCAAAGTTCACCTGACTTCACGGCTGCAACAGGAACCACGGTAGCATTATTCTCCCAAAGTTCGGTGATATTGTCGGTATAGAAACAGTTCACCATATTGTTCACATTACGGGCAATAACGGTGGAGTTTCCACGAAGGCTCAGGAGAGATGCAGAAACATAACAGTTCTGAATCAATGTCTCTACACGACCATGAGCATAACCGATAATGGCTGCGCTACCCTCACAATCAGGAGCATTCATTGTACCGGTGAAAGCACAGTTGCTAAATACAGGACTCTCATGGCAGACGGCAAAGAAACCGCCGTGTGTAGCATCGCCAGGATAGCTACCTGTGATGTTGACTGCCACTACTACATTCTCATAAGTGCAGTTGCCACGGCTCACGAAGCCCAGACCACCGATAAAGCGTTGTGTGCTCTCAATGCTTCCATCAATAATAAGATTGCGGATGGTTGAGTTGGAGACAACCTTGAAGAGAGCCACACCGTCATAAGACACGTTATAGTTGATGGTGATGGTATGTTCCTGTCCGTCGAAGATTCCCTCGAAAGCCTTGCTCTCGTCGCCCTCATTGGCAGAGAAGGCATCACCACCAATCATGACGTCTTTCTTTGTATAGGCACTGAAATCAATATCAGCACCAAGACGAGCATTCACTTTCTTATTTCCTTTATTCACCAAGGCGGCAAACCAGTTCAGGTCGGCAGCTGTATTAAGGGTATAGAAAC
>JAFPED010000223.1 GCA_017423565.1 Prevotella sp.
ACCAGCTGTTCTTCGACCTTCGTGACCAGTTTGGACAGACCTTCGTCATTGTCACCCACGACGAGACACTGGCCAACATTACCGACCGCACCATAAAAATGGCCGACGGCCTCCTCCTATAAATAACTATAATCACTATAACAACTATTATCACTATAACAACTATACCCCCCCAAAAAGTGATCACCCTCGGCAACTACAACACCCTACGCATAGTAAAGAAAGTAGATTTCGGCCTTTACCTCGACGGAGGAGAAAACGGAGAAATCCTCCTACCAACCCGTTATGTACCCGACGGCAGTGCTGTCGGTGACGAGATAGAAGTATTCCTCTATCTTGACCAGGACGAACGGCTCATTGCCACCACCGAACACCCGTTGGCAAAGGTCGGCGACTTCGCATGGCTCGAAGTGTCGTGGGTCAATCAGTATGGGGCATTCCTCAACTGGGGACTCATGAAAGACCTCTTCTGCCCATTCCGTGAACAGAAGATGCGCATGCAGAAAGGACAAAGCTATATTGTCTTTGTCACCATCGACGAAGAGAGCTACCGACTCATGGCAACAGCAAAGGTGGAGAAACACCTCGCACTGCTAACACCTGCTGAACTCAATGCGCAAGGTAAGCCATACCTGCATGGAACAGAAGTGGAACTGCTCATCTGGCAGAAGACAGACCTCGGCTTTAAGGTCATCATTGACAACCGATACCAAGGACTCATCTATGAGAACCAAGTATTCCAACCTCTGCACTCCGGCGACCGACTGAAAGGGTTCATCGACCATATACGACAGGACGGAAGGGCAGACGTCACCCTGCAACCTACCGGCCATCAGCATGCAGAAGCATTCTCTGAGGTACTGCTGCAATACCTCAAGGACAACAACGGCTATTGTGACCTTGGAGACAAAAGCCCATCAGAACTCATAGAAGACCGATTCAAGGTCAGCAAGAAAACCTACAAACGAGCAATCGGCGAACTTTACAAAAAAAGACTCATCACTATCACCCCCGAAGGCATACGCCTCACCCCACAGAAACTATAACCACTATAATCAACTATAATCACTATAACAACTATAACCCACTATAAGAAATAATAGTGCGGTAGAGGAACAAAAAAAATGACGTATAAGATTTCATGAAAAAATGAAAGCGGTTTACTTTGCGATTTAAATCAATTAAAATGGCAAAGTAAACCGCTTTCGTTGGCCGATGAAACCGCTTTCGTAAAATGACGAAAAAAGGCGAGGATTTTTTCCTCGCCTTTATGTGTCATCCGACAGCTGCTTATTTGCAAGTAGCGATACAGATAGATACACGGTTCAGGTCGTTCTCTGTGAACGGCTGTACACGAGCACCAAATGAGTCGTAGCTGATGCGGTCAGCTGAGATGCCGTAGTCCTCGATGAGAGACTTTACAACAACGTCAGCACGCTGCTGAGCCAGACGGTCGTTGATACGGTCGTTACCTGTACCAGCGTCTGCATAACCCTTAATGCTAACAGTAGCACGTGGGTACTTGTTCAGATAGTCAGCGATGTCCTTGATCTTGATAACCTCAGTCTCCTCGATGTTGGTCTTGTTACGCTGGAAGAAGACGTCACGACGGATATCCTCTGCGATGCGGTCGCTACCATCGTCAACAACAACCTCCTTGTAGATGGTGTCATAGACAACAACGTCACGATAGATGTCGTTTGTCTCAACCAGACGAGACTTACCCAGATTGATGCGGAAACCAGCCAGAGCATTGAAGTACCAGTCAGGGTTGCCAGCCTTCTTTGAGTTGTACTTGTCAGAGAGGATGTTTGCATTACCCTCGATGAGGAAATGAACGGCGTCGCTCAGACGGAAGCCGAGCTGCAGACCAGCACGTCCGAAAGGACGAACCTTTGTGCCATCCCATACATACTCCAACTCATACTGACCCAGGTCAGCACCAACAGCCTTAGCAACTTCGTTTACCTCGTCATTGTCGAATGCGATGTTTGCACCACCACCGAGGAAAGCTGTTACATTGAATACACGGTCTGGATTCCAACCACAGAAGAGGTTAGAGAGGTTGAACATGAAGTCAATGCCAGGAGCAACATACTTGTACTTGTAGTTCTTGAGGGACTCATTGGTTGTAGCAGACCAACCACCCTTTGACTGCCAAGCATTAGCCTGAATGCGAGCAGCGAA
>JAFPED010000224.1 GCA_017423565.1 Prevotella sp.
ATGGTAGAGTCCATGGAAGAGCAGCTCATCCCCGTCTATTATGAACCCGCAAAACCGAATGACGTTGACTCCATATTCCTTACAGTAGCAGAGATTAGTAGTCATCTTATTTCTTTGGGTAATATAAAGAAACCCATGGACATACGTTCTTTGGGAATAGCTATGAAAAAGCTAGGTTTCCTGTGTAAACGTGACGGTAAACTACGCACCAGAGGATATATTGTCCGGGAAAAGAACGCTAGTGAAATAGAACAGACCCACAAGCAGATGGCCATGGAAGAATTGCCTTTGCAGGGAGACCTACCTTTTTAATGGCGGACAAGGCGGACAAGGCGGACATCACTTTTGAAAACTTCAGAAAATAAATAATAAATCACATTGCGTAGTGCGTAGTGTGATTTTTTTATTTTTTCCCTACAAGTTTATAAAATGCAAAAAAAGATGTCCGCCTTGTCCGCCAAGCACCAGCAACGAGCGAAGCGATGTTGCGATAATTAAACTTCATCAAATGCTTTATAGGACGTAGGGCTTAAGATTAGTAATCTTCGAGCCATAAGATTAGTATTCTTCAAGGGGTAAGATTAGTAATCTTCAGGAGTGAGGAATATGTTCCCCAGACAAGCGACGAGCGAAGCGATGTTGCACCTCAAAACACACAGCAACAAGCGACGAGCGAAGCAATGTCGCGTTTTTCAGAGGATTCCGGCCTCATAAATTTTGCGTGAAGAAAACAGAACCCTCTTTCCGTTAAGAAATGCACACCTGTTTGAGGGACGAAGTCCCGAGTTTGGGCATTTTAGGAAAGAGAGTCCTGTTTTTAGCAAAATTCATGCAGCCGGTGAATTTCTTTTTTGGTACTTTTTTCTTTTTTCATGAAAAGAAAAAAGGTACTGGGGGTCCGGGGGTAAAGCCCCCGAAAAAGCCCTTCGCGGCTTGAGCAACCCCCAATTGTGTACCCACACACTACCGTTAAAAAACCTTAAATAAGCATTAAAACCCTTATCTCTTAAGCGAAAAAACACTTACTTTGTACTCTGATTGTTAGGTAAAAACGGCGATTTACTTGTAAGCCTTTGGCTATGAGTAAGTTACTTGGTTTATTTGGCGTTACGTAGGATAATAATATAGTATAATTAAATATGTATTTGTTACGAAAACTGAAAGCAGGCAAGACCCTTATGGGAATTATCTGTGTATTGGGACTTTTGGAGTGTGCTCCAGCCCAGGCTCAGTATGTCTTGCCGAAGAAGAATTTGAACTCAGCAGAGCCTCTTGCTTCTAATGAACGCTGGTCCTTGAAGACCAACACGCTCGGTTGGTTACTCCTTACTCCTAACATGGGGGTGGAGTATAGTCTTTCTGCCTCTCCTTACAACACTTGGACTCTTTCAGGTAATGTTCGTGCCAGCATAGGTACAGAACCCGATGTCCTGGACTATTCCCAGTATAAGGTGTATGGCGGTCGTTTGGAACTGCGTAAGTATTGGCATAACCGTGGCCGTGATCCACAGAATGCTTATGAAAACATTTTCGACGCTGCTTTCTCTCATGAGCGTTTCAATGCGCGTACTTGGCGCGGCTACTACTTCGGTCTGTATGCCGGCTATGACAATGCGAAATTGAAGTTCTCACGCGAGGGTTATAGAGGTGATGTATATCAGGTAGGTGTTTCCTATGGTCTGGTACGTCCTATCTATAATTATCCAAACAGTGTGCTCGACTTGGAGTTCGGCATCAATGTAGGTGCTGCTTATCTGAATGGTCACAAGTATGAGTTGGATAAGATAAACAACCGTTACGTGAACATTCGCGAGAGAAAAGGTTTTGCTCATTTCCCGATTGTATCCGACATCAGTGTTTCATTGGTTTACCGCTACGGTCCTTCCATCAAGAACCGTCACCGTTACGACCAGGCTAAGCAGGTGGCTCGTATAGAGGCACAGGCTCAGCGTAGAAAGGCTGCTGAGGCTAAACGCGACGAGGCTGCTGCCAAGCGTGCTGCTAGGCAGGAGGCTAAGGCTGCAAGGAAAGCCGCTAGGGAAGCTGCAAAGAATAACTAATTAAAAAGATGCTGACTATGAATAAGATGAAATTTTTATTACTGGCAGGCATCTTCTGTCTGCTGGGTGTGAACAACGCAAATGCTCAGATGCTTGGTATCAAGACTAACCTGCTGAGCGATGCTTTGGGAGCTCCAAGCCTGGGCTTTGAAATCGTTACAGGTGAGCATACCTCTTTCGATATTCAGGCTTCCACTACCCTCAAGAAGCCTTGGGGAAAGGATGTGGAGGTTACCATGATCCAGCCTGAGCTTCGTCTGTGGTACGCAGGTCGTCCAATGACCCGTGGTTTCATTGGCTTTGCTGCTACACTGGCACAGTACGATGTCACCTGGAAATCTACTACACACGACGGATACACCGCTGGTCTGGGCATTAACTTCGGTTATGTCTTCCACCTGAGTAAGCGTATGAACCTTGAGGCTAATGCCGGTGTGGGTGTCTATGGCACTCACGAGAGACAATACCGTGTAGGTGCGTACAACGGCGACTACCGTAATGATATCCGCATGCTGCCTTCCAAGGTGGGTGTGTCTATTGTATATATCTTGAAATAATACACGATTATGCTGAAGAAATACTTGATATTAAGCGTTTTGGCGCTGTTCGGCCTGATCATTCCACAGACTGCTCAGGCGCAGATTAAGAATGTTTCTGGACGTATCCTGGAGAAGCATATCGGCAATAAGGGCCGTAACCTTCCTTTTGAGGAGGAGGTTCATGTGCTGGCCTATAATACTGTCGAGGCTGCTCGTCGTGAGTTGGAGAAACTGAAACAGCCAGGTGCATCTGCCATCATGGCGATGGACTATGATGAGGAGGCTTTCCCTGATGCACAGGGTTACTATAATATTAGGGTAGCAGATTCTGGTGCTATCGTGGTGTTCGTATCTCAGGGTATCAATGCACTGGAGCCTGTTCAGGGCCGTTTGCAGATCGACTTCCTCATTGAGGGTGCCATCCAGCTGCAGGGTGTAACCGTTACTGCTAAGTCACCTGTTGTGACCGTAGAGATGATTCCTACCATCGATACCGGTTCTACACTGGAGACTGAGGCTAACATTACCATCCCTTACCATACAGGTCAGGACAACTCCCGTCTGGTGTTCCAGCCTATTGTAATCGACTGTAACACAGGTGATACTATTTACTTCCTCCGTCCTCATGTATACGATGGCGAGGAGTATGCACTCACTCAGGAGCGTCGTATGGGCTTTGATATGGACCATGATGTGATGCAGCCTTTCATCTCTGCTCGTCAGCTTACTGATGATCCGTTCGGAATCCATTTCCAGGCATCCATCAAGAAGCCTAATGTGAAGCACAACTATACTGTCATCGCTGCTAGCCGTATGAACGACTATGTGAAGACTTACTTCGCTGATGACACACAGATTACTTCTTGTATGGCTCGTCACCCATTCCAGTTCCTGGAACTGAATCAGGATGGCTACTATGAGTTGGATCCTGCCATGTTCCGTGAAAACCCACGTAACGAAATGCACGAGGGTTCTGAGAATATCTCTCTGACCTTCCCTGTAGGTAAGACTGAATTGGATGACAATCCTGCCAACAATGATGCTCTTGCAGCATTGAAGGAGACTTTGGATGAGATTTCAAACAACCCAGACTTCACCCTTCGTAACGTTGTCATCCAGGGTTTTGCATCTCCTGAAGGTAACTTCGCACTGAACCAGAACCTGGCTCGCGGCCGTGCTCAGACTGCAGTCCGCATGCTGGAGGGTAAGGTAAATGCTCGCTTCATCGGTTTCGAGGAGCCTGAGATCGTATCCTGGAATGTTGTAGCTGATTCTATGCAGGCACACGGCTTCACTGCTCATGCAGCTGAAATCCGTAGCATCGTGCGTCAGTATCCTAACAACATGAACGCTCAGTGGGCACGCGTACGTGTCTTGCCTTACTACAAGACAGAGGTTGAGCCTTATCTCACCAACCTGCGTCAGTTCACTGCCCGTTGGACTTACCAGACCAACCGTGAGCTTCGTCCACGCGACATTTTGAATTATTACTATAACAACCCAGACTTCCGTGAGGGTGGTCCACGTCAGTTCACTCACTACGACTACTGGAACCTGTTCAACATGATCCAGTCTCCAGACTCTGAGCGTGAGAAACTGTACCGTCGTGCTTTGCGCGAGAGCTACCAGTTCGATGCACGTCCTTGGGTTTATGCCGGTAACAAGGTGGCTGTGTTCGATATGGAACGCGACAGCTTCAATATCAACACCTTGCGTCCTTTCATCGACATCAATGTGAACCGTGTGAACGTACAGCGTGGCGGTCAGGGTAGTCCTTACTACGTGAACCTTGCTGAGGTTGTAGGTAACCAGGCTATCACTTACTTCTATCAGGAGGAGACCGATACCGCTTACCACTTGGCTAAGATGCTTCCTGAAGAGGAGAAGTACTTCCCAATCAAGCGCTTTACTTCCGTACGTGCCCTGCTGTTCAAGCGCGATAAGAGCAAGGAGGAGCGTGACGAACTTCGTACCGCAGTGGATTACGTAACAAACTCTTCTACCTTGAACAAGGCAGTCATGGAGGTGGCACAGGGTCAGAACGCAGCAGCTGCTGCTACCTTGGAGCTTCTTCCAGAAGATGAGCCTCGTCGCTGGTACCTGAAGGCTGTATTGGAGTCACGTGCCAACAATGTGGTGGCATCTGCCCAGTACCTGAACCAGTGTTTCCAGTTGGATAAGAAATATATTTTAATCATGCAGAACGACGGTGATTTGACCGAGGAGGTTAAGGACACCTGGGAAACCATGTACGGCTTACAGTAATTGGAGAGGATAAACATGATGAAACAGACTAAATATATAGTAATGAGCCTCCTGCTGGGCAGCTTTGCCATCAGCGCTCAGGCTCAAGATGCGGAGATAGCTAGGCAGAAGGCTCAGCGTGACAGCCTTCTCAAGGTGCAGCAGTTCAATGCCCTGGAACATCTCTGGCAGCCACGCTATCGCTATGCCAACGATGAGTGGGAGAGCAACGGCCTTTGGGATCATACCTATTTGCAGGTGGGTACCGGTATCTTCAATGTGGATGCCAAAGAGGGTAGTACCCTGAACTTCCTACAGGCTATGAACCTGACCATCGGTCGTGACATTACACCATACCACGGCATCCGCTTGGGTGGTGGCTATAACTTTGCCAAGGCTAGTGAGGGATCATTCAACTATAAGACCTTCGAGGCACATGTGGACTGGCTGTTCAACCTGAGCAACTATTCTGCAGGATACAAGAAGAACCGTTGGATTGATATTCAGACAGTATTGGGCCTGGGCTTCCAGCGTACCAACTATCAGGGTATTGCCAAGACACTGCCTGCTGCCCGTCTGGGTACTCAGGTGCGTTTCCGCCTTGGCGACAGAAACTATCTGGCTTTGGAGCCATTGGCTACCGTATACCGCAACAACGGTATGATGACTGCCAATGACAAGAAATATGTGTTCGACTATGGTTTGAACCTGAACTGGGGCTATTACATCCATCCAGATGCTGTCATTGCACATCCAAAGGATGGTGCTGATGCTTTGAACCCTGTATTCTTCGAAATCGGCGTAGGCCCAATGTGGCGTAACAATGAGTTCACCCACACCAAGAAGACCATGGGTCCTGCATACAACTTCAACATCGGTACTTGGATGTCTCCAGTATGGGGTGTTCGCGGTGGATTCACCGTCGGCCAGTCAACTTATGACTATGCGCTGAGCAACAGCAACAATACCATGTCCCGCACTGCAGTGAACCTGGGTGTTCATGGCGACTTGCTGTTCAACCCATTCGGCTTGAAGAGTACCTATAATGAAGATCAGAAGGTGGGTGCCTTCATCTTCGGAGGTATGAGCTACGGCTTGGATGATGAACATACCAATAATTATGTGGGCTACCATGGCTACCATGCCGGTTTGAACTTGTGGGCACGCATCGACAAGAATGCTGAGCTCTTCATCGAGCCACAGATTACCCGTCAGATGTATTCCACTGCTCTCATCGAGCCAGACCAGACACTGTACAGCATCATGGCAGGTGCACGCCTGAAGACTTATCAGCGTGCTGACCGTGACGCTCGTGCCCTGGAAACCTTCAACCCATATTGGTTCTTACAGAATGCGTATGGCTTCGGTGCACAGGTTCGTGAAATTTGGCAGAACGGTACATCAGACCGCCTGTGGCGCGGCAACTGGGAGGTGGCTCTCGGTCGTAGATTCACTGGTTTGGTGGCTGCTCGTCTGGCCTTCGGTCAGCGTTTCAACTGGAAGGAAGGCAACTACAGAGACACTGAGATTGCTCCTGAGTTGATGTTCAACCTGAACACCATGTTCAACCGTTACTCTTCAGAGGACCGCTTCAATATCTGGACTTATGCAGGTCCTTCATACTCCATCGGTCACGATGACTTCGGTGATGACAACAAGACCTTCGGTGTAGTAGGTGGTTTCCAGTTCGACTATGCACTGGATAACTCTACCAGCATCTTCATGGCTCCTGAACTCCGCTACCAGACAAAGCGTAAGGATTGGACCGTAGACTATAAGCTCGGTGTTTCTTACCGCTTCGATGGTGGTAACAACTATGATTCCTTCTGGAAGGGTGAGACTTATGTACAGC
>JAFPED010000225.1 GCA_017423565.1 Prevotella sp.
TCAATGTTCAATGTTCAATCTTCCGCTCGACCTTTGGTCGCTTGCAAAGCAAGAATGTTCTGCTCGACCTCTGGTCGCTTGCAAAGCAAGAATCTTTTTTCCTGCAAAGATACAACTAACGGGACGGTCCAATATGACTTTTCGTTCGTTTCGTTTCTTTTCGTTCGATAAATTTTAAAAAAATAGCAATATTTAACATTCTTTGCACTGAACAGGCGGCATATTGGTATTATTTTATTCTGAATACTATGTTATGAAGATTGAACATTGAAGTTTCTTGTCACATTCGTTTGGTAGTTTGGGAAATTATTTGTATATTTGCAAAACTTTTTTTGAAGTTTCGAAAGCCAATTTGTATATGATAATAGTCTAAACTTTAAATTAACAGTAAACAATCATAAGCTATCATGATGGATATAGCATTTGAATATAGTACCAACGAGCGGTTTGCCGATGTGCAACTGCTACGCTATCGGTTAAATGGTTTTGAAGAATTAACCCTCCAACAGAAGAAATACATTTACTACCTGTCGGAAGCCACACTGTGGGGCAGGGACATTACGTTCGACCAGTTTGGGCGTTACAATCTCGAAATACGCAGGTTGTTAGAGAAGAGCCTACCGCTAACGCCCCCCAAAGGTAGGGTAGAGGAGTGGGAAGCTATGGGCGAATATCTGAAAAGGGTATGGTTTTCCAACGGTATATATCACCACTATGGCTGCGAGAAGTTTGTGCCAGGCTTTACTCCTGATTTCCTTCGTCAGTGCATGAAGGCTGCTGGATTGGGTGAGTTGAGCGAGGAACTGGAACGGGTCATCTTCGACCCTGCTTATATGCCCAAGCGCGTAAACAAAGCCAATGGCGAAGACCTCGTCATGACCTCTGCCTGCAACTTCTATGAAGGTGTGACGCAACAGGAGGTGGAGGAGTATTATAAAGCCTATCCCCAGCCCCTTCCCAAAGGAGGTGAGGAGAGACGCCACCCATTGAATTCACGACTGGTGAAGCGCAACGGGCAGTTGCAGGAAGAAGTGTGGAGTCTTGGTGGACGCTATGGGGAAACCATAAAGCACATCATTTATTGGCTGCGTAAGGCACAGGCGGTGTGCGAGAACGACCGTCAGCGTAAGGTGATAGACCTGTTGATAAAATACTACGAGACAGGTAATCCGCAGACATTCGACGATTACTGCATCGAATGGGTACAAGAACTTGAAGGTCAGGTAGATTTTATTAATGGGTTTATCGAGGTTTATGGCGATCCGATGTGCCTGAAAGCCTCATGGGAAGGACTGGTGGAATACAAGGACCTGGAGGCCACGAAGCGTACGCAAACCATCAGTCAGAATGCGCAGTGGTTTGAGGATCACTCGCCTGTTGACCCCCGTTTCCGTAAACCCGTAGTGAAGGGTGTGACGGCCAACGTCATTTGTGCCGCCATGCTGGGAGGCGATGAGTACCCCTCGACGGCCATCGGCATTAATCTGCCCAATGCCGACTGGATAAGGGCCGAGTATGGTTCGAAGAGTGTCACCATAGGCAATCTGACAGAAGCTTACAACCGTGCTGCCCGTGGTAACGGGTTTCAGGAGGAGTTTGTCATTGACGAGGCAACATTAGCGATGATCAGGAAGTATGGCGATGTGTGCGACGACCTGCATACTGACTTGCATGAATGTCTGGGGCATGGCAGCGGACAGCTGTTGCCTGGCACAGATCCTGATGCGCTGAAATCGTATGGCAATGCCATTGAAGAGGCGCGTGCCGACCTGTTTGGGCTTTACTATATAGCCGATGCGAAGCTGGTGGAGTTAGGGCTCACACCTGACATGGAGGCGTATAAATCGCAGTATTATACCTACTTGATGAATGGGCTGATGACTCAGCTCGTTCGTATCAAGCCTGGTCACCAGATAGAGGAGGCGCACATGCGCAATCGTGCGCTCATAGCACACTGGTGTTTGGAGAAAGGCGAAGGAAAGGTTGTTGAGCTGATCAGGCGCGAAGGTAAGACCTACGTGCACATTAGCGATTACGAGGCGCTTAGAGGGCTGTTTGCCCAGTTGCTGGCAGAAATACAGCGCATTAAGAGTGAAGGTGACCTGGAAGCAGCGCGCCAGTTGGTAGAGCGCTATGCCGTCAGCGTAGATAAAGAGCTGCACGAGGAGGTGCTCAGCCGTTACGAGCGTCTGAACCTGGCTCCCTATAAAGGTTTCTTGAACCCCAGGATGAAACCTGTGCTTGATGGCGAGGGTGAAATAACTGATGTTGAGGTTGACTATACCGAGGGCTATGCTGAGCAGATGCTTCGGTATGGTAGGGAGTATAGTTGTTTATAGTGATATGATAGAAGAGAGGGTAAAGGAAATCAAGCAGTCGTTCCGCCAGATGATGGACGGTGCGGTGGCACAGTCGATGCGCGAGAAAGGCGCCCACTATAAGTTGAATTGGGGTGCTACGCTGCCTCGTCTGCGTGAAAAGGCCGAGGAGATAAAACGCCTCCCCCCTTCGGAGGAGGATGGGAGGGGGCTCTATCACCTCGCCATTGCCTTGTGGAAAGAAGATGTAAGGGAATGCAAGATACTGGCAACGATGCTGATGCCTGCGGAGCAGATGCTGCCCGAGGTGGTTGACATCTGGATGGAACAAATGCCTTCGCAGGAGTTGGCAGAACAAGCGTCGTTCAACCTTTTTCAGCACCTGCCCTTTGCCCCACAGAAAGCCTACCAGTGGATGGCGTCGGAGAAAGAGTTGGAGCAGTTGTGCGGATTCCTGGTGCTGGCACGTCTGTTCATGAATGGTCAGGAGCCTAACGAGCGAGGCATCAACGAGTTTCTGGATCAAGCCGTGACAGCACTGCAAGGCCAGTCGTTAGCCGTCAGGAAGGCTGCCATGCAGAGTGTGGTACGTTTTTCTGCATTAGGTTTAGTATATGAGCGTATGGCAAAATCGGCCATGAAGACTCTCCATTTAGATTTTTTATAAATAATAATGTTTGTATTATGAATAATTTGTCGTACCTTTGCATGGTTTCTAAATGACCAATACAAAAGAATGAAGCAGAATGTGAAGGATACGGTTAGTCAGATACTGACGAATTATCTTGAATTGAATAATCGTCGCAAGACACCGGAACGTTATGCCATATTAGAAGCGGTGTATGACATGGATGGTCATTTCACTCTCGACGAACTGGGCGAGAAACTGAGCGAAGAAGACAAGTTCCCTGTCAGTAGGGCAACACTCTACAACACACTGAAGCTTTTTCTCGAATTGCGTCTGGTGGTGCGCCATCGCTTTCAGGGCACTACTCGCTACGAGGCATGTTACGACAACAACGGCCATAGCCACCAGGTGTGCACCATGTGCGGCAAGGTGACAGAAATAAAATCGGCAGAGATAACAAAAACCATTAATAAACAACGACTGAAGCGTTTTCATAAGGACGGCTTTACGCTTTATATCTATGGAATATGCAGCACATGCCAAGCCAAGATAACGCGCCAGAAGAGACAACAAAAGAAATCAACAATATAAAAACGAAGACAAAGATCATGATGAATCAAGGAAAAGTAGATGTCCTGCTTGGTCTCCAGTGGGGAGATGAAGGAAAAGGCAAGGTAGTCGATGTACTGACTCCTCATTACGACGTGATAGCCCGTTTCCAGGGTGGCCCCAATGCGGGTCATACGCTCGAGTTTGAAGGACAGAAGTATGTACTTCGCAGCATCCCGTCAGGAATCTTTCAAGGTGGGAAGGTAAATATCATCGGCAATGGCGTGGTGTTGGCTCCCGACCTCTTCATGGAAGAAGCCAAGGCACTGGAAGCCAGTGGACACGAGCTGCGCAGCCGTCTGCACATATCGAAGAAAGCCCATCTTATCATGCCGACGCACCGTGTGCTCGACGCTGCCTACGAGGCCCAGAAGGGCAAGAACAAAGTAGGCACTACAGGCAAGGGCATTGGTCCTACCTATACCGACAAAGTCAGCCGTAACGGCTTGCGCGTGGGTGACATCCTGGATGGTTTCGAGGAAAAATATGCTGCTGCCAAAGCACGCCATGAGCAGATACTGAAGTCGATGAACTTCGACTACGACATCACCGAGGTGGAGAAGAAATGGCTGGAAGGCGTGGAATATCTGCGACAGTTCCCCATCGTCGATTCCGAGCATGAAATCAATGGCATCCTGAAGGCTGGCAAGAGCATACTGTGCGAGGGTGCTCAGGGTACGATGCTCGACGTAGATTTCGGTAGCTATCCCTTCGTCACCTCTTCGAACACCATCTGCGCAGGAGCATGTACAGGTTTGGGCATTGGCCCGAATAAGATTGGCGATGTCTATGGCATCATGAAAGCCTACTGCACACGTGTGGGAGCAGGACCATTCCCTACAGAGCTGTTTGACGAGACAGGTAAGAAGATTCGTGACCTGGGACACGAGTATGGTGCAGTGACAGGACGTGAGCGCCGTTGTGGATGGATTGACCTGGTAGCCCTGAAGTATGCCATCATGGTGAATGGCGTGACAAAGCTCATCATGATGAAGAGCGACGTGCTTGACGGTTTCGAGACCATCAAGGCCTGTGTGGCATATAAGCAGAACGGTCAGCAGATAGACTACTTCCCTTACAACATTGAGGAAGGCATAGAACCTGTCTATGAGGAACTGCCCGGCTGGAAGACAGACATGACCCAACTGACGAGCGAAGCAGAGTTCCCCTCTGCTTTCAAGAACTACATCGACTTCCTGGAGAAGCAGTTGGAGACACCTATATGTATCATCAGCATCGGCCCTGATCGTGCTCAGACGATAATACGATAAGATTAAACATTAAATATGAAACCCAGTATTCCCAAAGGAACACGCGACTTCGGCCCAATAGAGATGGCCAAGCGCAATTATATATTCAACACCATACGTGAGGTGTATGCACTCTATGGATTCCAGCAGATTGAAACACCTGCCATGGAAACCCTGCAGACACTCATGGGAAAATATGGCGAAGAAGGTGACAAACTGCTGTTCAAGGTGCTCAACTCCGGCGACTTCCTGCAGAAGTTCTCGGATGAGGAAATCTCAAATCTCAAATCTCAAACCTCAAACCACATCGCTGCAAAACTCTGTGAGAAAGGATTGCGTTACGACCTCACAGTGCCCTTTGCCCGCTATGTGGTCATGCACCGTGAAGAACTGCAACTGCCCTTCAAACGTTTCCAAATACAGCCTGTTTGGCGTGCCGACCGTCCACAAAAAGGCCGTTATCGTGAGTTCTACCAGTGCGATGCCGATGTTGTCGGCTCTGACTCATTGCTCAACGAGGTAGAGCTGATGCAGATAGTCGATGAAGTGTTCAAACGCTTCGGCATCCGTGTGGCAATCAAAATCAACAACCGTAAGATACTCACAGGTATCGCTGAAGTCATTGGTGCTGCCGACAAGATTGTTGACATTACCGTGGCTATTGACAAACTGGATAAGATAGGATTGGACAATGTGAATGCCGAGTTGCGCGAGGACGGGCTGACAGAGGAACAGATAGAGAAACTTCAGCCCATCATTTCGCTGACAGGCACCAACGAGGAGAAGCTGCAAACCATCAGTAACGTGCTGAAAGACAGTGAGACAGGTCTGAAAGGCGTAGAGGAACTGAGATTTATCTTCGATACACTTAGTGGTAATCATAATTCTCAATTCTCCATTCTCCATTCTCAATTAGAATTCGACCTGACACTGGCACGCGGTCTTAACTATTACACAGGTGCCATCTTTGAGGTGAAAGCCTTGGATGTACAAATAGGAAGCATCACTGGAGGTGGACGTTACGACAACCTGACAGGCATCTTCGGCATGCCAGGGCTGTCGGGAGTTGGTATCTCATTCGGTGCCGACCGTATATATGACGTGCTCAACCAGTTGGACCTCTATCCAAAGGAAAGCGTCAACGGCACACAAGTGCTGTTCATCAATTTCGGCGAGAAGGAGACGGCTTACTGCCTGCCTTATTTAAATATGGTACGCACGCGTGGCATTCGTGCTGAAATCTATCCTGACGCTGCCAAGATGAAGAAGCAGATGTCTTATGCCAATGCAAAACAGATACCATACGTAGTGCTGGCAGGTGAAAACGAAATGAACGAGAAGAAGCTGACACTGAAGAACATGGATACAGGTGAGCAGCAGATGCTCACCATCGATGAATTAATCAATAAGGTGACTGTCTCTTGACAGTCACCTTATTTTTGTGGATGCTGATGGACGTTCGTCAGAATTCATCTGCCTAATAACGCGTTTAACGAAACTCTCTTCGTCAAGCGGCAGGTCATAGAAACCGAAATTCAGGTGCGTTCCTTCCTGGTTGACACCGCAGAACATCCAATCTTGTTTAGGATCTTGGTCTTCGGACATATTGATCGTCTTTTCAAGCGTATAGTAAAAACATTTGCCCTCCTTCTGGTCAATGACTGCTGCCGTGTAAAGGCATAACGGTGGGTCTTGAGGCTCTGGCAGTCGATAGACGATTACTTCTACAGAATCACGAAACAGGTGCCCACTCGGAATGACATCTTTCCAATCCCACTCGTAGCAACTGATGAATTGACGACCCAGATCAAGCTGCCAAGCCATGGTGTCATACAAACTGAGATGTTTCAGATTTCCCTTTTCGTAAGCCCAAAGAAGGCTGGGGATGTAATAAAACTGAAAAGCATAGGCACTTATCGTGTCGTTATGTTCAATGGACTCTAAATAGCTTTTGGCAACTTCTTTTTGGGAGCTGTCCTCAATTGCTTTCAGTAGCCGCACTGCCTCTTCTTTGTCTGGGGAGTCCAACCCCCATCCGTTAAAATAGTAGGCAGCAAGATCCATCTGTGCTTCATAATTACCCTTTTCAGTAGACAGCTTGTATAACTGAAAGGCTTTCTGCAGGTCACGCTCGACACCGTCACCATTCTCATAGCAATAGGCAAGCATCATTTGACCTAAAGAGTATCCGCTATTAGCTGAGCGTTTGAAGTAGTCAACAGCCTTCTCCGTGTCTTGTTCCACTCCTTCGCCCGAGTAATATGCTTGTCCCATAAGGCACTCAGCCATTGGATTACCCTTGTCGGCTGATTGTTGAAACCAGCGTAATGCTTCTTGCTCATTCTGCTCTACGCCAGAACCTGACTCATAACACATGCCTAACCAGAACTGTCCGTAGCGGTTGCCACGGTCAGCAGCATCACGAATAAGCCGAATAGCCTCTTCTTCATTTTGCTCAACACTGTCCCCCTTTAAATAGTGAAGGGCCAAATCAACCTGACAGTTCAGGTTACCTGCAACCATGGAGTCTCGTAACTCATGAATAGATTGCGCTTGCATAACACTTGTCGCTAATAAGGCAAGTAAAAGACTGAAATAATACTTCATTGTTTTTTGTATTTGTTATTTGACAGATGGTTATGCACCTGTGGCTTGAAACGTCGCTGCAAAGATAGCATATTATTTACATGTATGCAATAGCCGGAAGGAGATTGACACAAAAGAAAAGAGGTAAAGTCTTTATTATTAACTGATTGAGATAAAGTGTTAAGGCTCGATTGACACACGGCTCTTTAGAAATTGTACCTTATTACAAAATATTCATTCTATAAAATGATAACAAGAACCCTCCTGATTTTGCGATTTTCAATCGTAAAAAACTTGCAGGAATCAAAAATTAGTCGTATCTTTGTCACGAATATAAATACAAACTGCTATGAAACGAATCCTCATTGCAATGCTCACATTGTTCGTGCTTACCTCCATGAAGACGGACAAGGTGACCACCATTTTCATTATCGGCGACTCGACGGCCGCCAAGAAAGACCTGTCGAAAGGGACACCAGAAA
>JAFPED010000226.1 GCA_017423565.1 Prevotella sp.
CACGACTACTACGTGAAAACGGGTAAGCGTGAGGCTGCTTGTCTGTCTGCACTATGGTCTATGAAACGCGAGTCGCAAACCTTTTCATATAATTGGGAAAAATCAGATTATATCCAGAAGATTGACTCACTTATCAATGAATATGGTGACTTAGACGTTTCAGCCGAGCTGGCTATTGCACGTTATCGTTACATGGAGGACATGGGACATGCCTCACTTCAGGAACAGGTTGCCTACATTGACGAGGCCGTAAGCCGCTGGCCAAAGTGGCCCAAGATGAACGAGCTGCGTAACAAGAAGAGTGAGTTGACACAGTCGCAGTATAAGGTACGCATGGAGTACGAGGTAATGAACTCAGGCATGACTCAGAACGTGGAACTGAACAACCTGCGCAACCTGGAGCAACTTACGCTACGTGTATATAAGACCAACCTGACTGGCGACGAAGAGTTGGATGTCAACAATGACTATAACAAGTTGAAAGGGCGTTTGACACTGATGCCAGAAGTGACACAGGTACGTCGTTACACGGGTCATGCTGCCTACGAGGAATTCAAAGACACGATAGCCATTGGTCCGCTTGCCAAAGGTATCTATATGCTGGAATATGAGTCGCTGCCAACAACCGAGACCAAGCGCTGCCTGCTTTATGTAACAGACTTGTTCGTGATGAGTCAAGAGCAACCCAACAACCAGATGCGTTTTGTGGTGGTTGACAGAAGGACTGGCCAGCCTGTCAAGGACGGGCGTCTGCTGATTAGCACCACCAGAAACATAAAATGCAAAGACGGTAAACTGCTTACATGCGATGCCAAGGGTGAGGCCATCTTCGAGAAGAGTGGCACCATTCACCATCTTTATGCTTATACTCCTGATGACCGTGCATACTTGCCTACGTATGCCAACAACGGATTCAACTATTATCAAGGTAACCGACTGGACGGCACGGTCAACATCTATACTGACCGAAGCATTTATCGTCCGGGACAGACGGTACATGCAGCCGTATTGCTTCACGTGACAGAAGATTATTTCAAGACCTATGCCGATGCCAACAAGAAAGTTACCTTAGCTTTGTATGATGCCAACTATAAGGTAGTAGAGGAAAAGGAAGTGACAACCGACCAATATGGTAAAGCCTCAGCAGAGTTTGTACTGCCAACAGGCCAGCTAAACGGTCGATTCTGGATACAATGCAAGGGTGAACGTCAATACTTCCGCGTAGAAGAATACAAACGTCCTACGTATGAAGTATTGTTTGACGAGGTACGCGAGCAATATAAGGCAGGCGACACACTGTCTGTCGTTGGTCAGGCCCGTTCGTATGCCGGTGTAGGCGTGCAAGGAGCCAAGGTGAAATACACGGTGAAACGCCAGGTGGCCTTCTGGTGGCTAAACTATTCCTACTATTGGGACCAGGGCAGCTATGGCTACGGTCGAGAAGGTACGGAGCTTACATCAGGTGAGACCACGACCGACAGCAATGGTCGCTTCACGGTGGACGTGCCTCTTACGTTACCCTATTACGCAGACAGTGACGATGCCATGTTCTACCAATTTGTTATAGATGCTGACGTAACAGACCAGAGTGGCGAGAGTCGTGTGGGCAATACCAGCATTCCTTTGGGTACACGTCCACAGGTACTGACATCAGACTTAGCAGAACAGATATTGGCAGAGGAACTGAAACAGGTAACATTCCGTAGGCTAAATGCTGCAGGCAACGACATGGAGCCTGCACAGGTGCGTTTCCGTATAGATAACAGCACCTGGCAAGAAGCGACCACAGGTAAAGCCTTCGCTTTTGACGGCACAACACTAAAGAGTGGCTTGCACGAATTGGAGGCCATTTGTCAAGGTGACACGCTGAAGCAGAAGTTTACCATTTTCAGTCTTGACGATACGACTCCATGCGGAACAACCAAGGACTGGTTCTACGCCAGCGCATCGCAGTTCAGCAATGACGGCACTCCCGTAACGATACAAGTAGGCTCAAGCGACGAGAATGTCCATATGGTATATAGCATCATCTCCGGAAACAAATTGCTTGAAAGTGGAAGTGTTGACCAGTCAAATGCACTATGGAACCGTAAGTTTACCTACGAGGAATCTTATGGAAACGGGCTGTTACTCAGCTTCGCATGGGTAAAGGACGGCAAGCTGTACCAGCACCAGACAACCATTCAGCGGCCAGTACCCGACAAACGCCTGACCGTCAGATGGGAGACATTCCGCGACCGTCTGAAACCCGGACAAAAAGAGGAATGGACATTAGTGGTTCTGAACCCAGACGGCACGCCTGCTGATGCACAACTCATGGCAACCATGTACGACAAATCGCTGGAGCAGCTTTACAAGCACCATTGGTCGTTCAAGCCTAATATAAACATACCACTTCCAAGCACATCTTGGTATGGTTCGCATTGGGGACGTTCGTGGATGGGAGCAGAGCGAGCATGGGAGCCGCTCAAGGTCTCGCCGCTCGTTTTCTCCTTTTTCGGCCTTGGCGGTCCAATAATTTATAGTGGAGATTTAAATGATGTAGTTGTTGTAGGCTATGGAACCCAGGCTGTTTCTTCATTAGGGATACATAAGAGACAAAAGAGAGAAGAGTTATTGGTTTATGACGCTGCGCCTATGATGGAGAGAGCTACAATCGACGAGGAAAGCCAAGAGGAGGCAGGAGGCCAGGGAGACGGTGGCATACAAATGCGCGAGAACCTGAACGAGACAGCCTTCTTCTACCCCAACCTAACGACAGACCAGAACGGTCGTATAGCCATTAGGTTCACATTGCCGGAAAGTCTGACCACATGGCGCTTCATGGGTATTGCTACAACGCAGGACATGAAGAATGGTTACATTGACGGAGAAGCTGTAGCACAAAAGGAAGTGATGATACAGCCCAACATGCCTCGATTCTTACGCGAAGGCGACAAGGCTGTATTGTCTGCACGCATCTTCAATACGACGGATCATGCTGTGAGTGGCAACTCGATGATCCGTCTGCTTGACCCAGAGACCCAGAAAGTAATCTATAAGCAAAGCAAGCCATTCAGCGTGAAAGCTGGTGAGACAGCAATTGTAACCTTTGATGTAGAACCTCAAAGCACTGTTCCTCTATACATCTGCCAGGTATCGGCATCAGGAAAGACCTTCTCAGACGGTGAGCAACACTACTTGGCGGTATTACCCAATCAGGAGCGTGTTACCGTGACCGTACCATTTACACAGCATGAGGCAGGCACAAAGGTCGTTGACATTGCCAAGTTGTTCCCCAGCGGCACCAACAACCAGAAGTTGACAATAGAATATACGAACAACCCTGCATGGCTAATGGTACAAGCATTACCATCAATAGGTAATCCCCACGAGCTTGATGCCATCGACCAAGCTGCATGGCTCTACTCGAACCTGATAGCCAAGGCGCTGATAGGAAAAAGCGCACAAATCAGGAATGTCTTTGAAATGTGGAAGCGTGAGACTCCAACCGATGGCTCGCTTAGAAGTAATCTTGCAAAGAACGAAGAGCTGAAGGACATCCTGTTAGCAGAAACACCTTGGGTGATGGATGCTGACCGTGAGACGGAACAGAAGCAACGTCTGGCAGACTTCTTCGACGAGAACATGATGAGTCAGCGTATAGACAAAGCACTGAAGAACCTGAAAGACCTTCAGAACGGCAATGGCTCCTGGAGTTGGTGGCCTGGCATGCATGGCAGTTTCTACATGACGGTAAGCATAGCAGAGATGCTGACACGTCTGAATGTAATGGCAGGGCAACAAAGCACAACGTCTGGCATGCTGGACAAAGCCTTCCGTTTCATGGGACAAGAGGTGATAGATGAAGTGAAACGTCTGAAGGAATGGGAGAAGGATGGACACGAAGTAGGATTCCCGTCGTTTAAGGCTTTACAGTATCTGTATATCTGTGCACTCGACGGTCGCCGATTGCCTCAAGACGTTCAGAAAGCTAATGACTATCTGATAGGAAAGATGAAGAACGACATTCTGAACCAGACTATCTACGAGAAAGCCCTCTCGGCTATTATCCTTGCCAAGAATGGTGAGACAAAACGTAGCCTGGAATATGCCCAGAGTCTTAAAGAATATACGGTCTTTACCGAAGAGAAAGGACGTTATTATGACACACGCCGAGCCAGTTACTCATGGTATGACTATAAGATTCCAACTGAGGTCATTGCAATTGAGGCATTGAAAATCATTACGCCTGAGGATGCTCAGACCATAGAAGAAATGCAACGCTGGCTGTTACAGGAAAAACGTACTCAGGCATGGGATACTCCTATCAACAGCGTAAATGCCGTATATGCTTTCCTCTTCGACAACACCAAGCTGTTAGATGCACAGGAGCAAACCCAACTGGCTATAGACGGACGACCACTGGAATTGCCTAAGGCAACTGCAGGCATCGGTTATGTCAAGACATCTATTGACCAACCCAAAGGACGACAGTTTACAGCAAAGAAGACCTCTACTGGTACGTCATGGGGTGCCGTTTATGCCCAGTTCATGCAACCTGTCAGCGAAATAGAGTCCTCTGCAAGCGGCATCACTGTCAAGAGAGAGATATTAACCAATGGTCCACTGAAAGTTGGCGACCGTGTCAAGGTACGCATCACCATTGAGAGTGAACGTGACCTGGATTTCGTACAAGTAATTGACCGTAGAGCTGCCTGCATGGAACCAGTACAACAGTTGAGTGGTTACCGCAACGGTGCATACTGCTCTCCAAAAGACTACTCCACCAACTACTATTACGACATGCTATCAAAGGGTAAACATGTCATAGAGACCGAGTACTTCATCGACCGCGTAGGAAGATACGAGAGTGGCACATGCGTGGTACAGTGTGCATATTCACCAGAGTACCGTGCTACGGCAAAGTCGATAATCATGAATGTAGAACCATAAAAACAAATATGAAGAAAAAGCTAATTATTTCATCGTTGCTGCTCCTGGCCATGTTGCCTGCTACAGCACAGAAAATCAGTATTGTCAATAATAACATCAATTGCGGACCAGTAGGATACGAAGTCCCAATAACAGCAAAGTTTGAGTTACAGAACAAAGGTAACCGCAAAGTACGTATTAAAGATGTGCGTGTAAGTTGCGGATGTACCAAGGCAGATTATCCTCACACAGACATTTCAGGTGGAGAGACATTCACTGTCAATTTAACCTACGACTCACGCCAGTTAGGCCACTTTCAAAAGCAAGCTGCCGTTTATGTCGAAGGTTTGGACAAGCCCTTGTTACTTACCATGAAGGGTGTTGTACTGGCAGAGATGCAGGATTATGCCGGCAACTACGAATATAGCATTGGTGACTTGCGCATAGACAAGAATGAATTAGAGTTTGATGACGTGAACAAGGGCGAACAGCCTGTGCAGGAGATACATATATATAATAGTGGCTCGACAGTATGCCAACCAAACTTAATGCACCTGCCTCCTTATCTCACTGCAACTATGACTCCACAGAAGCTGTCACCAGG
>JAFPED010000026.1 GCA_017423565.1 Prevotella sp.
CTTCGAAGGTAACGGTAGCAGATACGTTCTCAACAGCCTCTTCGAGTGTTGTACCAACCTTCACCACTTCGGGTACGTTCGACAACTCCATTGAAAGCGGAGCTTTGTCGAGTGCAGATGTGCAGCCGCCGATAGGCTCGACATTGGTAGCCAGGAAGTTGATGTAAGATCCTTCCGGAACAAGGAATGCACGGATAGTGGTGTTGGCAGCATCGGCATTCAGGTTCTCAAGGGCAGCCTTGTGGTTGTAGGTCTTCGTCACTGTACCGTTAGTAATCTTGACAATGAAGTCATTGGGGTTACTGCGGTCGATGGTCAGCGTTACCTTACCGCCGAGCTTGTCCACGCCTTTATCAGTGTCAGACTGGAAGGTGAGCGTACTCGTCACGTTGTCGCGTTTGATGTGGTCTCCCCATTCCGAGTTACCACCATTGCTGGCTGGCTGATGGTCGAAACGGATAGCACCGTACTCCTTATAGTCAGCGGCTCCACGGTCTTCGTCATTACAGATGATAAGAGCAAAGTTCTTATATGTATTTGTAGCGTCAGGATTGATGCTGAGGTTGAACTGTGCGTTCCAGGTCTGACCGTCAGCAATCTGATAATACTTCGAGAAGGCTGCCCACCATCCTGTGCTATAGTCAGTAGCTCCAATGGTGTACACATCTTCCATCATGCCTTCTAACACTTCTTCTTGACCCGACCCCTTAGCATTGTTGATAGAGTCGATCTTCTCGGAAAGCCAATCGGGTGAGTTCACATTGTAAAGATCACCTCCCTCACAGCTCGTCATGGCCAGCAGCCCCAGGGCAGCGGCACAGAAAGCGGATGCTATTTTATTGAGATATCTCATAATTCTTAAATTCTTAAATTTAAATGTTTCTGTTATTTCACCACAGGATGCACCGTCCAGCCTTTCTGCTGGAAGTAATCTGCATTGCTGGTACTGTTATTAGCCGAGTTACCTGTCAGATTAGGATTATCGTTCAGTGTTCCCTGATAGATAGGCAGGAATTCATGTCCCTGAATGTAAGTGTCGTATGAGCTCTTCACTTTCATGCCTTCATGGCCAGGAGCAGGAGTTGCTTTCTCTGAATAGCTGACTGGGTCTTTGGCAAGACTCTTATTAGTAGTCAGCAGGAATGTGCCATGCTCCTTGATCTGCTGCAGGCGGTCGGCACTGTAGAAGAATCCCCAGCGAATAAGGTCAAAGCCACGACCGAACTCACAACCGAATTCTTTCGGACGCTCTACGTTGGCAATCTGCTCAAACAACTTGTCTTTCGAGTTGAAGTCAGAGAGTTTCAGGTCGGCAAGACCGGCACGCTGACGCACCTGGTTGATCCAGTTGATAGCCTGCTGTGTAGGACCGCTGACTTCGTTCTCACACTCTGCAGCACGAAGAAGCACGTCAGAGTAGCGCATCATACGCAGGTTGATACCACAATGCAGACCTGTTACCACCTTTTCATATATACCAGTACGCAAGTTGGTGTGCTTGGCAATAGGCAGTCCGCCGTAGTTGTTGTTTGTAACAATAATATCAGCTGCTGTCATAGGCAGGGTGTAGCAAACATTGCCATATTCAAAGCCGTCCCAGTCGGGCTCATAGGTTCCGATGGTCCAATAGAGGCGCGGGTCGAGCTTGTCGCTGGTCGTGCGCTCAGCCTTAAAGAGGTTGTAAAGCCACGGAGAAGCTGAGAGGTCAGCCCATCCACCGCAGTCGCCAGGACCGAAGTTACTCTCGATGGCATGTCCCTGTGTGGCATTCGGACTGGTATTGACTGGAGTCCACTCATCATCGGTACCCTGTGTTCCATAGTCCAGGAACTGAATCTCGAAGAGACTCTCGTCGTTGTTCTCATAGGCAGAACCCTCACGGAAGTTATCGCCGTAGTTGGCCATCAGCTTGTATGTGCCATACTTCTTGCCGATGATGTCCTTGAGCACGGTGAGTGCCTCGCTGTACTTATGGCGCATCATCAGAGCACGTGCATAGTAGCCGGCAGCAGCACCGCAGGTGGCACGGCCTTTAGCCCATTCTCCACCTTCATCACGTGAAGGAAGCAGAGTCATAGCCTCAGCGAAGTCCTTTTCAACCTGATCGAACACATCATCATAGGTGCTGTTCGGAGCGTAGAGACCGTCGAGGGTAGAATAGCTGTTATAGTCAGTAATGAGAATCGGGTTCTGATAATAGCCGGCAAGATTATAGTAAGCCAGACCACGAATGAACAAGACCTGACCCTTGATGTGTTTCATCTGGTCAGAGAGAGCGTTATTGTCTTCTCCACAACGAGAGATGACGTAGTTACATACATTAATAGTATAATACCAGTCACGCCATGACCACTGTCCTATTTCGTCAGTGATAGGCTCGTCAAGGTCGTCGAAAGGCATGTACCAGACCTGTGAGGAATTCCATACTTCGTCACCACGGCATACATCAATGTTGTAGCCTACACGGGCGTATGTTCCTTCCATGCGGATATGGTTGTAAGCAGCGATGACACATTCCTCCAGTTCCTTGGTGTTGTTTCCGAAGGTACCTGTTGTCTGCTGGTTAGGATTTACCAGTTCCAATTTGTCGTTGCACGATGTAAGCGTGCCGATGCCCAGCAAAAGGGCAAAGGATAATTTATATAGTTTCATAATTCTATGATTCATTTTTATAGTTCTCATAAATCTATTTGCCAGCTGTTAGAATGAGAAGAGAACACCTGCCATAAAGCTACGTGCGCTCGGGAAAGAGCAGAAGTTATAGCCAGGAGTAAACGTACCGCCTGCATAGTCGACATTGTATCCTTTATACTTTGTGAAGGTATAGAGGTTCTGAGCAGAGACATAAAGACGAACACCAGAGACATATCCGCCGAACCACTTGTCGGGGAAGTTGTAACCCAGCTCTACATTGGCAATCTTCCAGTAGGCTGCATTCTGTATCTTGCGGTCGCTGAACAGGTCGTTCCAAGCCAATGTGGCATTGTTGGCAGCATACGTGCGAGGAACATTGGAGAGATAGGTCAGACCATCCTCAGAGAAACGGTTGGCACCGAGTACTGATACATCCTTGTTCCAATAGCCATAGCATGAGTTCAGGCTGTTGTAGATGTCATCTGATACATGATAGTTCAGTGCACCGAATGTAGAAATGCTGAGGTCGAAGTTTTTGTATTCGAAGTGTGCGTTCAGACCGAAGTTAATCTTTGGCAGACCACTTCCCAGCACTTTCTGGTCATAAGCATCAATGACACCGTCGGGAGTTCCGTCCGGTCCGCTGACATCTTTATACAGGCAGTCACCGATGTTGGCTCCGTTCTGGGTTGCATGGTTGTCAAGGTCGGCCTGAGTGCGTGCGATACCTTCATACACCCATCCATAGAACTGACCGACTTCCTGACCAACGTAAGTAGCGTATGCGCCAGTAATGTAAGAGTTGGTGCCGAAACCAAGAGAGGTCACTTTGTTCTTCAGCGTACTGAGGTTCGCATTCAGCTCATACTTGAATTCATGGTCACGGTTGCGGTAAGTTGCTGAGAACTCGAAACCGCTGTTATCCATCGAAGCAGCATTCATGGTCACACTGGTGTTGGATACACCGGCACTGGCTGGAACGGGAACACCATAAAGCAGGTCGACTGATTTGTTCTTATACCACTCAGCAGTGAATTCCAACCGGTTGTTGAAGAAGGCAAGGTCGATACCGATGTTCGTGGTCTTCTTCTTCTCCCATGCGATTTTATTGTTGACGAAGGTAGAGACGGCAGAACCGGTAATCGGCTGGTTGCCGAAGCTATAAGTCATGTTATTACGGCTCATCGTTGCCAGATACATGTATTCACCGATGTTCTCATTACCCAGTTCACCATAGCTGGCGCGGATCTTGAACAGGTTGACGATGTTCTGGTCAATGGGGAAGAACTTTTCTCTGTCGAAGCGCCATCCTACAGAAACTGACGGGAAGGTACCCCAGCGGATGCTCTTGGTAAGACGTGAGCTACCGTCACGACGGATAACACCAGAGATAAGATACTTTCCATCGTAGTCGTAGTTCAGACGACCGATGTAAGATGTGAGGGCATGCTTGTACTCGAAAGACTCTGAGTAGGTGTCGGCAGCATTCTGAAGCTGGAGGAAGTAAGGCTCAGAGAAATTGATACCCCAACCTGTAAGCGTGTGGGTGTTCTCTTCCTCGTAGGTCTGACCGACCACCAGGTTCACATGGTGCAAGCCGAATGTGCCGTCATAGGTCAGCGTGTTCTCTATCAGTGCGTCTCCATAGGTACGTGATGCCTCGGTGAGACGTTCGTTACTCTTATCCAGATAGACACGGTTGCTCTGTATCCATGCAGAAACCCAGGTCTTATCCTTGGCGTAGGTCTTACTGTAAGAAAGGTTGAGCTTATAGTTCAGCTTGTGATTCTTGCTGTCCACACCGATCATCTTCAGCAGGTCAACATCGGCAGAACCGGTAGCCAGTACACGGTCGACGATGGTGTTACGGGTCAGCATATTGTTGACAAGCAGCGGGTTGGAAGCAGAGATGTCTCCATGTACGGTATCATAATAGACACCGTAGCCGTATGCGTCATAGTTGAAGCTGCTGGCAGAGCCCACCTTGTCGTCAAGCACCCATGTCGTCGGGTCGTATGCCTTGATAGTAGGCTGCATGAGAAGCGTACCGCGCAGCACATTGGTCACATCACCATAGAGACCCTGCACATACTCAGAGGCATTGCTAAGACCCATACCGTCCTGACTGGAGTGTGAGTAGACGAGACTGGTGCGGAACTTGATGAACTTCGTATCCATCGTGTTGTTCACGCGGGCAGTGAAACGCTCATAGTTTGGACCGGCACCTTCCAAAGTACCTTTCTGCTTGAAATAGTCGAGTCCTACATTATAGGTGCTATTGGCACTACCACCGCTGAGGTTCAGGTTATGGTTCTGGCGGACACCCGTCTTGAACACTTCGTTGAACCAGTCGGTATTGGTATTATCCCTGAATTTGTATGCACCGTCAATAAGGCTATATCCTCCGGGAAGCGGTGTACCAGAGTTGGCGCATGCCTGACCGAGATACTGGCTGTATTGGTTGGCGTCCATCACGTCATACACACCCTTCGAAATCTTATCGATACCGAAGTAGCCTTTATAGTCGACTCTCAGCGGCTGGTCTTTCTGACCGTTCTTTGTGGTGATGATGATCACACCGTTAGCAGCACGTGAACCGTAGATTGCACCGGCAGAAGCATCTTTCAGCACCTGAATGGTAGCAATGTCGTTGGGTGAGAAGTCGCGGATTGTCGTTCCCATGGGAACACCGTCAACCACATACAGAGGAGCTGTGCTGCCGAAAGAGCCGATACCACGGATGCGTACTGTCGGGTCGGCACCCGGCTGACCGTCAGAAGTAATCTGTACACCAGCAACCTTACCTTCCAGCATTGTGGAGATGTTGGAGTTGGAAATACGTTTCATCTCTTCAGCATTCACGATAGAGACCGAACCTGTCAGGTCGGCTTTCTTCTGAGTACCATAACCGATGACAACCACCTGGTCTAACGTCAGATCATCCGGTGAGAGCTGAATCTCACCAATGACAGAACGGCCGTTGACTGCAATCTCACGGTCTTTGAAACCCACATAGCTCACCAGAAGGATACCATTAGCAGGAGCGTCAATCTGGAAGTTACCATCAATGTCGGTAACTGTTCCAGTAGTGGATTCTTTCACCCTGACGGTTACACCGATTAGCGGCTCTCCATCTTGGTCAACAACCTGGCCGCCAACCTTAATGGTCTTCGACTGCGCCACTGATGCCATTGCGGGAACAGGACAGACAACAAGTCCCCCCAGGATACCCAATAACAGCATCACAGAGAATAATACATGTTTTCTCATCGTAAATTGTTTTAAAAGTTAGAGTTTGTGATATTATTTGAGAGTTATTATAACATAAGTTAGTAATCATCGGCAAAGATACGCATTTTTTTTATACAACAAAATGAAAATTATGTTTTTTCTATCATAAAAGTGTAAATTTACCCTTTTTCTTAGTTTCTCCTCCATTTTTGAAGGTTTTTTCTGTCCTTTTCTCCTTTTTCATCATTCTTGAACGACTTTTTGTGCACTTAATCTGAGATGGTATCAAACACGATAGTTCTGCGCTGTCGTTTCATCTGCTATATATTTAACTATCTTCACTGAACAATGATTATCCGCATTTTGTCCTATAAAATTCGAATTTTGACCCCAAATTAAGGGCATCTGCGCGAACGAAAGGGTCACTCGGTCGAAAAAACGCCATTTTTTGAGGTTTTTCGTAAAGTATTGAATGACAGATGGTTACACGGTTATTATTCTGTAATCTCCCGGTTTACAAAATCTGAATTTGCAAAAGGTAAGGTTTCGTTGCGCGAAAGACCATGTTTCGCCGTGTGAAAGGTTATGTTTGA
>JAFPED010000227.1 GCA_017423565.1 Prevotella sp.
CTCGATGCAGGGCTCTGACATTGCATTTGGCAAGGGAACTTTCTCGAGCGAGGATGGTGGTATCATCAAGTCGTTCGGTAACTACATCCAGGGTGCACGCACCGTGGTGACCTATCAGCAGAACGACAAAGATTTCGACTGTTGGGAAGCTTCTACACGTAATGCCACTGTCCCCCAGACGGTGAAGGCATTGCAGGGTGGCGGCACATACAACAACTTCGACACCAACAGCAGCATCATGTACAGCTACTCGCCTGACGCAGCAACCGACGTGCCTGCTATCGTCAAGGGACAGTACGGTGCCGGACGTATGCAGCATGGTGACTTCAAATGGACATTCAACAACTCCGTCCAGGACGAGAACTATGGTGTTATCGCTGAGCTGAAGTCAGCACTTCAGAGTTACACTTCGACACTGGTAGGCTTCTTTGATGGCGACCGTGTATCAAACGGTGGAGCTACGCAGACCGTTAATGGTGGCGACGGCAAGGGCATCGCACAGGATGTCAACGACAGCTACGTCCCCTCATGGGCTGGTGGCAGTGGCGCTACAGTCAGTGCTGGTCTGCCTGATCCGAACTTCTGCGGTCCTGAGACAGAAGCTGGCTCAAAGAAGTATGACTACTTCTGGTTCAACAGCGAGAATAAGACAAAGATCAACGGCTTCATCAGCGAAGGCCTGCTGACCTTTAATACGACAGAGAACTCTGGATTCAAAGAAACAGTGCAGCCTCAAAACAGTGATGGTAGCCTGAAGTCACAATATACTGGTGTACTGCAAGTTCCACAAGGCGGCTATGCACAGTTCACATGTGTCAATGGTGTTTCATCTGTGGCTGCCATGATCTTCCGTACTGGCGATGCCAAGGGAGAGATTCAGGTAAGCAAAGACGGCACGAAGTTCACCAAGATAGGTGACTACTCTGCCAAGAAGGGCGACAGAGCCATCAGTGCTACTACCGTTGAGTCAGAAGGTCCAGTCTATGTACGCATCACCAACGGTTCCAACGGAACGCTCTACATCGCAGGTGTGAAGATTATGTATCCTGACCCCAATGCTCCAGAAGAGCCAGGCGAGGACGATCCTACACCATCTACCGACCCAACACTGTCGGCTGACTGCTCTGCTGACTTCTCTGTCAATGGTGACTTCCTCAGCTTCACTAACAACACAGCAAGCATCACCCTGGCATACGACGATGCAGCAACATCTGTCAGCGTCATGGTTGACGTAGCAGAGAAAGCTAACATCAGCAGCGTCAATGGTGCAACAGGCTCGAACCCATACACCATCACTGCTCCTGCAGCAGGACAGACCACAACGGCAACATTCACGGTCGTAGCAGAGAACGGCACATCAACGAAGACTTATACCATCAAGGTGACAAGGGACGTTGACCCATCAACCATAGAGGTAGAGACGGGCGTCGTCACCCTGCAGTCAGACCACGTAGCAGAAGGCTTCAAGCTCGATGGCTCATCCTCTGTTTCTGCTTACAGCTACAACAGCGACCTCTGCAAGGATGCCAAGCTCATTCTGGTAAATGCCGGACAGCACACCGTAACACTGCCAGCAGGTGCCAAGGCTACCAAGATTGTGATGTATGCCGTAGGCGACAATAATACTGCAAACAAGGGTCAGATAACAGAACTCGCAGGTCAGACCTTCGCTGTCAATCTGCCCAGCCGTAAGAACGGTACCAGCCTTGCAACGGCTACCGTAAGCGATGTGGCCATCACAGGACAGTTCACCTTCACTGTCACCTATAAGGCAGGTGTGAAGTTCGAGATTACCATTGAAGATGCTAATGGTGATAATCCCGGTCCTGACGATCCAGATGACCCACAGCCTGTTGACGAGGGAACAGAAGTGGCATTCATTGCTACAGAACCTTCGGAAGGTGTCTTTGACTACTACTGGTTCAACGCAGAGAATGAGTCAGAAATCAACGGCTGGCTCAGCGATGGCACCATCAAACTGACCGATGGTACGACCACAAGCGAAGGACAGTCAAAGTCGTCCTTCAAGCCTACAAGTGTTCCAGGCAATGAAGAAACCACATCAGAAAAGACTGGTACTATTGAGATTGCCAAGGCTGCAGCGAAAGGTGCAACCGACGGCGGCACAGCAACGTTCTACTGCCCACAGGGCATCGAGCAGTTCAAGCTCTACCTCTTCCGTACAGGTACTTATAACTTCCACGTATATAAGAGCACTGACGGCAAGGAATTCACTGAGATTGCTTCTGACACCAATACTGGCAAAGGTAAACTGGAAGTGGACTACTCGTCACTGCTGAAGACAAAAGAGCCAATATGGGTGAAGATTCAGAACACATCGACTGGTGGTCTGAACATCCAGGGTATCATCTGTACATACCTCGATACGACAAACGGCATTACGACTGTTGAACGTCCTGTCAACAACAATCAGGACTTCTACGACCTCTCAGGACGCCGTATCGTCGAGCCCAAGCGTGGACAGCTCTACATACAGAACGGACGTAAGTTCATCTATCGCTAACATTCAAAGCAGAAACAACAAAAAGGAAATCCCACCAGAATACCCTCTGGTGGGATTTCCTTTTTGCATCAACGGCTAATCACTCTTTGGTACGCAGAAAGAGGCTTGCCACTATGGTGCCACAAATGCTGCGCCAAAAGTCCGTGGATTATGCCAAGAGCTTCTTCACAATCTCAGAGATGACGCGGCCGTCGGCCTTGCCTGCCAACTGCTTGCTGGCCGTGCCCATCACCTTACCCATTTCTTTCATACTGGTGGCTCCAACCTCAGCAATGATCTTCTTTACCTCTGCCTCAATCTCCTCTTGCGAGAGCTGTTTGGGCAGGTAACTCTCCAGCACCTCAACTTGTGCCAACTCTGCATCGGCCAAGTCCTGACGACCTGCCTGGGTGTAGGTAACTGCCGTTTCTTTGCCTTGCTTCGCCAGTTTTGAGATAATCTTCAATGCATCAGCATCCGCCAATGTGTCGTTGGCTCCCGGTGCCGTCTTTGCTTCCAGAAATACTTTCTTGATGTTACGCAGCGTCTCCAGACGCACTTTGTCGCGAGCTTTCATCGCTGACTTAATGTCTTCACTAATTTGATCGAATAATGTCATAATATCAATGTTTTTAAAATGTCTTATTTAACGGGCTATCTGCACCAAGGGAGAACCGAGTGCAGTCTCTATCTTGGCGATAGTACTGGTCGTGAAATTATGCCGACCTGTCAACCAACGCGATACTTCCGACTCGCGCTTGCCCAGCCGGCGAGCCAGTTCACGCTGGGAGATATTCTTCTCTTTGAGTATCGCGTCCATCCGCTCTGCGATACCAAAGGAGAGTTCAAACTCAGCCTTTTGTTCGTCAGGTATAGCAGCCAGACTGTCGTGAAACAACTTGTTCTGTATCATAGGCTCATTATATTTTAAATGTTGCGCTTTGTATATCGGTGATGATATTCTTCTCTATAGTAACTGTACCATTTTTCTGAGCTTCAATCAAAACTTTATCAAACTTCTGCAGGTCCATCACATATCCGCTCAGTTCTGTATCTTCTTCGTAAGTACGAGTCAACTTAGCACCTCCATTGCCAAGAATCAGAATCTGGTCAGAGATTCGCAGACAATATAGGCGGAGTTTGCGTGAATCAATGGAGAGTGCAGCAACATTGTCGCTCATCTTACCTTCTATCCGGAAGAAACGCTCCAAAGCACCCTTGTCGATAATCTTTGCCAAGGCAAGGATAATCGTGTTGTAATCCTTGTTATACGTTGCATTGTCCTTGAACTTAACCATAAACTTCTCAAACTCGCTCACTTCACTGCCTTCAAAACAGATGGAGAACAAGCTGACGTTATCGTTCTGCTCTATTGTCTTTAACGTTACTGATTTCATAATCTACCATTTATTTTCACGATACAAATATAAGCATTATATTCCGATAATTTCACTTTTATGTGAAGTTTTAGACATTTTTAGCGATTACGAAGGCAGTTGAATTGCAATATCATCCCTTTGTGCTTGCTATCAAAGAGGTTCTTCAGATGAATATCTCGCTTTTCATCATCGCTGTTTACTTTTTCTGTGTAAATACGCAATTTATGCCAATAACCTCCAATTTAACTTACGCAATAATTAACTGTTTTTAGCCAAATAAACTGCACGGCCTGAGGCTATCAAAGGCGAATGGGCAACCAACTATTCCCTATACTCAAGAATGTCTCCCGGCTGACATTCTAAGGTTTTACAAATAGCCTCAAGGGTAGAGAAACGGATGGCTTTTGCCTTTCC
>JAFPED010000228.1 GCA_017423565.1 Prevotella sp.
CTGCTCATCTGTTACTTCATCATAGCAACACGTACGAAGAAACAATAGTTGAACAATACTGCTTACGCCACACATATATTATATATGTACGCGCGCGTAAGAAACAAACAAACCGGGCGGCAACCTCCAATGGGAGATGCCGCCCGGTTTTATATGTTGACTGTGTAGAGGTTAGTTGAAGTAGTACTTCACACCAACCTGCAGGCGCCAGCACTGTCCGTTGCTGTTGCTGTACTCATAAGTACTTGCACCCTTAGGAACGTTTGTCTTGAAGACAGGTACACCATTCTCAATACTCTTGAGACTAAGGATCTTACCTGCATTACAAGAGTTGACGGTCATCACCTTCTCGACACCGAACTTCGAGTTGAAGATGTTAAAGATGTTCTGGATGTCAGCTGTCAGCTGGAGACGATGCTTGGTCTTGCCGATAGCAAGGTCGAAGTCATGAGCCCAACGGAAGTCGAACTTGTGAACCCAAGGAGCACGTGCAGAGAATGCCTCGGCATATTCGCCCTTATGGTTACGCAGATAGTCGTCCTGCTCAACGAAATCCCAGAAAGCAATGCGGTCGTCATCACTGGCGAAACGTATCTCACTGTCATCACGAGGAATATACATAAGGTCGTATGCTATGTTGTCGCCGTTAATGTCGGAACCATAATAGAAGCTGTATCCGCCTGGACGATAGCCCTGATAGAAGACTGAGAAGTGATCCTTTCCGTACTTATAGCTGATGTTTGCGATGAAACGGTCGGGGATAACAGTGCTGACGGTCTGTAAGTCACAGAAATTAGGACCATTGACAGTATAAAGATTGGTCCATGCTGAAGAGGCATTTGAGCCCGGCATGCCACTGAGTCGTTTGTTGACAGTATGAGTGTATGCTGCCATGAGTCGCAAGTTCTCTATTGGCTCTGCATTGATGGTCAGGTTTGCTGTCCATCCATAGCCACGACTGGTATTGCTTAACACGGCTGCCATACCACTGAACTGCTTGGTATTACCAGCTGCATCAGTGTATGTAGGATTGTACTTATAGTCAGAAGGATAGATGACACGACCGTCTGCTCCTGACAGATGCTCCCATGTACCATCGATGGGCCTAATATTATAGTTATCAAGCATGATGTCATTGATATGCCTTGAGTAAGTGAACTCTGCAGTCACTGACAATGGGAAGGAGACAGGCAGTGAGTAGTCAACAGCAATACTGGTCTTCCAGTCCTGTGGCATCTTGAACTTCTTATCTACACCGGCAAAGTCGCCAGACACGATACCCTGGTCAGGAGTAATAGTGGCAGGAACGTTCAGAAGCTCACGAATCTGGTCAACATCGGTTACCAGTCCGCCTGCAAAGTTTGCCAGACGTGGGTCAACCGTATTGACAACACCATTCTTATAAGTAGTAGTAGCTGTTGCGAGGTTCTGTATCATACCAGAGTTCTGCGGCATATTGGTGAAGAACACCAGAGGAATACGTCCTGCAAAGAGACCTGAACCTCCACGAACCTTCAGAGAGTGGTCACCAAAGACGTCCCATGTGAATCCGAAACGTGGTGATATCTGTATGTTAGTGTCCGGCCAAGCACCTGTATCGATGTGACGACCACCGAAGTCGAGGTCATAAATGGCATTGTTACGCATGATGTCTGACTCGTCGAATGAGAGGTTATCGAAACGTATGCCATAGAGCAGCTTGAATTTATCTGTAATGTTCCACTCGTCCTGCAGATAGAGACCTATCTGATTAAATGTGACGCTGGAACCAGGAGTGGAATTGCCATTATAGCCATACTGCAGTGCTACAGACTCTGGAGCAGCACCTGTCAGGAAGTCATCGAGCGTACGATAACGATAGTAACCCGTACCACCACGCTGGTAGTTGTTCAGTGCCAACTGATGCTCGAAGTTGAGACCTGCCGTGAACTTATGTGCACCCAAATAGTAAGTCAGGTTATCAGTAATAGTAGTTACCTTGTCCTGCACCTTGTTATTCCATGTGAAGAGCTCGTAACCAAACGACATGTATGGCTCAAGAACCTGAGTCTGCGTCTGTGCATCAAAATCGTACATGATATCAACGAAGGGGAAGGCAGAGGAGTTGGAGCCACGCACATCCTGTATGTCTGAATAGGTAAAGAGCAACTGGTTAGAGAAATGCTCTCCGAAACGGCTGTTCAGGTCGGCACTAATAGTCGTTACCTTATTCTTCATGGAGTACAAGGAGTTGGCGAAAGCCATTGACATTTCACCCATACGTGGTGAACTGAGGCGGTAACCTACGTCGGCAGATGAATTGTTAGGATTGGACCATGTCTTATTGATGGTATGGTTGAAACGCATGGCCAGATGATGGTTTTCAGTGATGTTCCAGTCGATACGTGCCAGATACTTATGGTTTGTAATGTCGGCAGGATAGCTGGTATATGAACCTGGGTCATAGCCATACTTGTCAATAAGGAACTGACGTGTACGCTCAAGGTCAGCCAGTTTAGTGCGTGAGATATAGAGCTTGTTGTCGCCTATACCATCTTCTGAACCACGCCAGCGGTTAACTTCTGAAGGTGACTTTGAACCCTCGTAGTTAACAAAGAAGAACAACTTATTCTTGATGATTGGTCCACCCAGCGTAAAGCCATAAGTGGTCTTTCGGTCACGCTCACGGGCTGCCAGCTCGGCATTATTGATGCGGTTACCACGCATATTCTCATTGGTATAATAGACGTAGGCAGTACCTTGTAAAGTGTTGTTACCCGATTTGGTAATAGCATTGATACCACCACCAATGAAGTTTGTCTGACGAACATCATAAGGTGCTACGACTAACTGAACCTCCTCGATGGCATCCAAGGAGACAGGGTTACCACCACCTGGCAGGTTGGGTGACAGACCAAAGTTATTGTTCAGGTTTGCACCATCAAGCGTGAAGTTGGTAGAACGACCATCACCTCCGGAGAATCCCATACCATTAGCATAAGGAGAGAAACGTGTAATGTCAGTAATGGAACGACTCACTGTTGGCATCTCGCGGATGATAGCATTATTGATATTGGTCGTTGCACCCGTCTTCTCAGCTGCAAACTTCGATGCCTTACCGATAATTACAATCTCTGCCAAATCGTTAGCCTCCTCTGGAAGCCATACTTCGAGGAAGTAGGTCTCACCAAGCTGAAGTGTCACATCGGTCAGCTCTTTTGTCTGATAACCAATATATGATACAGTTACCGTGTAAGGGCCGCCCGTTCGCATACCTTGAATGGTAAAACGTCCGTCAATGTTTGTAATAGCAGTATAACGTGTTCCAGAAGGCACATGCACTGCCTGAACTGATGCGCCGATAATCTCCTCGTGGCTCTCTGCTGCAGTCACCTTACCTGTAAGAGAAGAAGTTGTTATCTGCGCCATGATGCTCACAGAAAAAGTAAGCATCATTGCTATTAGCAAGAAAAATCTCTTTTGCATAATGATCATTTTATGTTAATTAATTATTTATGCTGCAAAATTACGTAAAAAAAATCATATTAGTATTGATTTCTTGGTATTTTTTTCACAAAATAAAAAAAGGGAGCTTTATGCCCCCTTCTGACGTGTTCCCATGCGCGCCTCGACGACGTTCACGACATAATCGCCAAGTTTCTCACACTCAATGATGAGATCCATGTACATCGTGCCTTCTGCATAGGTGTATTCGTGGTTGTTGATATCAACAATGTTCTGTGCCTTCAACTGGTTACGATAGTTGTTGATTTCGTTCTCAATATTAAACGTGCGGTTTACGTCATACGTCTCCTTCCTGCCACTTAGCAGACGGTTCATCTCCGTCAGGGCATTGTCGGTAAGTCCCATCATCTGGTGCAGACGGCCGTACTGCTTCTCATTGAAGTGCTCCTCCTTGGCATTGTACTTACGCGAGATGGTGCGTGCCATGTTGTAGCAGGCATCTCCGATACTCTCTAATTCACTGATTTCACGCAGCATAGCACGAATCTTTCCCTTCGTATCGTCCGACAGGTGAGCATCACTGACCTGCTCCAGATATTTTGCAATCTCAAGCTCCATGTTGTCGCTGATACCTTCATACTTCTCTATACGAGTATAGAGTTTGTTAAACTGAGCATCATCCTGTTTCTTACCAGAGAGGGACGACGAATCGTTGAGCAAATCCTGAACCATGCCGAACATACGTTGCATACGTTCTGCAAACGACTGTATCTCTTTCTGGGCCTCAAGCACAGAGAGCTCGGGCGTCTTCATGAAGCCTGCTGTGATGAAGTGCAAACGGAAATCCTCCTCTTCATCAACCTTAGGCTTGATAACCCATGACACGAAACGCTCTATCTGGGGAATGAACCATATAAGTATGCCTGCATTAATAAGGTTGAACGTGGTATGGAAAGCTGCCAATACGAATGTCAGTTTGGCTGCATTGGCAGCAAATGCTTCGACACTAACCTCCTGTTTCTCCATATCAACATCGTAGCCTACCCATCCGCATACCATATTGACAAACGGATGGAAGATCATCAGAATCCAGATAACGCCAAACACATTGAAGAACATATGGGCAAGAGCAGCACGACGAGCCTGAGTGTTAGCCGACAGGGCTGCCAGGTTTGACGTGATGGTGGTTCCGATATTCTCACCCAGCACCAAGGCTATACCTTGATAGATAGGCAACGCACCACTGGAACAAAGTATCATCGTGATAGCCATTACAGCTGCTGACGACTGCACACAGAACGTCAGCACACCACCCAGAAACAGGAACAGCAATGTGGTCCAGAACGAATCTGGGTCGAAAGAGCTGAAGAATGCCAGCACCGACACATTATGACCTAAGTCCATCTCTGCACCTGTCAAACGCAGGGTGGTCAAACCCAACAGCAGCAGTCCAAGACCAAAGAGGAAGTCGCCAATGAAACGATGCTTCTTCATATATATCAAAATGATACCCACGAAGAAGCCAATGTAACTGACAATACTGATATCGAACGACATACCAGCAGACATGATCCATGCCGTCAGTGTGGTTCCAATATTGGCACCCATAATAACGGAGATGGCCTGTGCCAGTGTCAGCAGACCGGCATTGACAAACGAGACGGTCATTACCGTCGTAGCGGTCGAAGACTGTACCGAGGCTGTTACCAACGTACCTGTCAGCAAGCCTGTGAAACGGTTGGTAGTCATAGCACCCAGCACGTGTCGCAACTGTGGTCCTGCCAGTTTCTGCAGGGCATCACTCATCGACTTCATACCAAACATCAGCAGTGCCAGTGAGCCTAACAACTTAAAAATTACCCCTATTGACATAAAATTATTCTGTTTTTAATTCGTATTTCGTTTTTATTTCATACCTTTGTCGGACAATAGTAATTTGACTATCTATGGAACAAACTTTAAAAATCCGTTGCAAAAATAATAAAAAAACTTTAAACGTAAGCATCGGAGCAACACTTTCTGAAATATTTTCTCAATCTGGCCTCGAAATGCAGTACGGACCAGTCAGTGCAAGAGTGAATAATAAGGTAGAGGGATTACACTACAGAGTATATAAACGGAAGGACATAGAATTCCTTGACCTTTACTCCTCCAGTGGTAGGAGAGCTTATATTCGAACACTATTCTTCGTACTCTCAAAGGCTGCCCACGACCTGTGGCCCAACTGTAAGGTTATCATCGACGTACCTGTCAGCAACGGCTACTACGTTGATTTGCTGCCAAGAGACAAAGATGATGAACACTGGGACGTGACACCAGACGATGTACATGCGTTGCGACAGCATATGCAGGAAATCATTGATGCTGCCATACCCATTCACCGTCACGAAGCAACCACCGAGGAGGCCATCGCCATGTTCCAGGAGGCTGGCTCTATCTCAAAAGTCAAACTCCTGCAAAGTTCTGGACGGCTTTATACGACCTATTACGACATCGACGGTTACAAAGACTACTATTATGGTACACTGCTAACCAACACGTCGCAGCTTTACTTGTTCGGACTGGAGTATTACTTCGACGGCATCCTGCTACGCATACCATCACAGGAAGATCCCTCACGGCTGGGAGCTTTCGTACGTCAGAACAAGATGTTGGAGATTTTTAAAGAGCACCACAGCTGGCAGGATATTCTTGGAATGCGTACCATTGGCGACCTGAACGAAGCCATAGCAAAGGGATATGCATCACAACTGATTCAGGTTAGCGAGGCTCTGCAAGAAAAGAAAATCGCAGAAATAGCCGACAACATCGCACGCCACAAGGGATGCAGAATGGTTCTTATCGCTGGACCGTCCAGCAGCGGAAAGACGACCACCAGTAAGAGGTTGTCTATACAATTAGCCGTCAATGGCATCAAACCTATACCCATCTCGCTTGACGACTATTTCCTCAGCCGTGAAGAGACACCGCGCGATGCTGATGGCGACTACGACTTCGAACACCTACACGCACTGAACATCCCACTGCTAAACGAGCAGCTGAACGCACTCTTCCGTGGAGAGGAGGTAGAACTGCCTCGTTACAACTTCCACGAAGGACGAAGTGAAATGAGTGGAAAGAAACTGAAACTGAACGAGAAGGACATTCTCGTCGTCGAAGGCATACATGCCCTCAACCCAGAACTTACGGCAGCTATTCCTGACGAAAAGAAGTACCGTGTCTATGCATCTGCTCTGACCACCATCTTACTGGATAACCACAACTACATACCAACCACAGACAACCGACTGTTACGTCGCATCATCCGCGATCACAAGTACCGTGGTGTATCAGCACAAGAGACCATTCGTCGCTGGCCCAGTGTGAGGAAAGGTGAAAGCCGATGGATATTCCCCTTCCAGGAGAATGCCGATGCCATGTTCAACACTGCCATGCTTTTTGAACTGGCTGTTATCAAGGCTCAGGCAGAACCTCTATTAGAACAGGTACCAGAAACATGTGTAGAGTATGCTGAGGCCTATCGCCTGCGAAAGTTCTTACGCTACATACAGCCTATTAAGGAAGACCAGATTCCACCGACATCGCTCCTTAGGGAATTCCTCGGTGGAAGCTCGTTCCATTATTAACCCATGCCTACACGGCTTATATTGTATAAAAATGCATTCCTTTAAGCAAAAAGCAGGAAAGAATGCATTTTTATTGCAATTTGTTTTGCATTTTACACACTAATTTGTAACTTTGCAGGCGTTTTACTGAACAGAACACATTATTAATATATTATGGCAGAATTAGAAGTAAAAGAGCTTGACCAAGTGGTTGTACGCTTTTCAGGTGACTCCGGCGACGGTATGCAGTTGGCCGGCAACATCTTCTCTACGGTGAGCGCCACCGTGGGTAATGGTATTTCTACGTTTCCCGACTACCCTGCTGATATCCGTGCACCGCAAGGCTCGCTGACAGGTGTCAGTGGTTTCCAAGTACATATTGGCGCCGGCAAGGTTTACACCCCAGGCGACCAGTGCGACGTACTGGTGGCGATGAACGCTGCTGCCCTTAAGACGCAGTATAAATTTGCGAAGCCTCAGGCTACAATTATTATTGACACCGACTCCTTTGGACCTAAGGATCTGGAAAAAGCCCAGTTCAAGACTGAGGACTACTTAGGTGAAATGGGTATTGACCCAGACCGGGTCATCCAGTGTCCTTTGACAAAAATGGTAAAAGACTGCCTTTCTGACTCGGGCATGGACAACAAAGCTATCCTTAAGTGCCGTAACATGTTCGCACTCGGATTGGTATGCTGGCTGTTCAACCGCGACTTGGAACTGGTTAACAACTTCTTGCGAGATAAATTTGCAAAGAAACCACAAATTGCAGAGAATAACATCAAAGTAGTACAGGCAGGATATGACTATGGTCATAACACCCATTCAAGCGTACCTGCAACATACCGCATAGAATCAAAGGAAAAACAGCCTGGTCGTTACATGGACATTACAGGTAACAAGGCTACTGCATACGGTCTGATAGCAGCAGCCGAGAAGGCTGGTCTGCGTCTGTATCTGGGGTCCTACCCTATTACACCTGCTACCGACATCCTGCACGAGCTGTCAAAACATAAGTCATGTGGAGTCATCACCGTACAGTGTGAAGACGAGATAAGTGGTGCCGCTTCTGCCGTGGGTGCAGCATTTGCAGGTGCATTGGCTGCCACCAGCACATCAGGACCTGGCATTTGTCTGAAGTCAGAGGCTATCAACTTGGCTGTTATTGACGAGCTGCCACTGATTATCATTGACGTGCAGCGTGGTGGTCCATCAACCGGACTTCCCACAAAGAGTGAACAGACTGACCTGTTGCAGGCTCTTTATGGTCGAAACGGCGAGAGCCCCATGCCTGTCATCGCAGCACTGAGTCCTACCGACTGTTTCGATGCAGTGTATGAAGCATCAAAGATTGCACTGGAACATCTTACACCAGTTATTCTTCTTACCGATGCCTTTATTGCCAATGGTTCTGCTGCATGGAAATTGCCAGACATCAAGGAATTACCTGCTATTTGTCCACACTATGCTACGGCAGAGATGAAGGGCAACTATACCCCTTATTTCCGTGATGAGGAGACAAAGGTACGCTATTGGGCTATTCCTGGTCAGGAGGGTTACACCCACATACTTGGCGGACTGGAGAAAGATGGCAAGACAGGAGCTATCTCCACCGATCCAGAGAACCACAATCTGATGTGTCATCTGCGTGCAGAAAAGGTAGCAAAAATACCTGTTCCCGACTTGCAAACCGAGGGAGATGAGGATGCAGACCTTCTGATTGTTGGTTTTGGTTCTACTTATGGTCATCTGCATGCTGCCATGGACGAACTTCGTATGCAGGGCAAGAAAGTCGCTCTGGCACAGTTTAAGTATATCAACCCATTGCCCAAGAACACGGCAGAGGTGTTGATGAAATATAAGAAAGTCGTTGTAGCAGAACAGAACCTTGGACAGCTGGCCGCCTGGCTGCGCTCAAAGGTTGACGGTTTTGTTCCTTACCAGTATAACGAAGTGAAGGGTCAGCCGTTCGTCGTTAGTGAGTTGGTTGCAGCATTTGAGAACATTTTAAAGAAATAACCATTATGAGCGAATATACATTCCAAGATTACAAGAAGGGACAACCACGTTGGTGTCCTGGTTGTGGTGACCATTTTTTCCTGGCTTCACTTCATAAAGCTATGGCCGAAGTAGGTGTAGCACCTCACGACATGGCAGTCATCTCAGGTATTGGCTGTAGTAGCCGTCTGCCTTACTATGTGAATACATACGCCATGCAAACCATTCACGGACGTGCTGCTGCTATCGCCACCGGTGCAAAAGTCACCAATCCGAAGCTTTGTGTATGGCAGGTTAGCGGTGATGGCGACGGACTGGCAATTGGCGGTAACCATTTCATTCATGCTATGCGCCGTAACATCGACCTGAACATGATTCTGCTTAACAACCGTATCTACGGACTGACCAAAGGACAATACTCGCCTACCAGTCCTCGCGGCTTCGTGTCGAAGTCCAGTCCTTATGGAACAGTTGAAGACCCGTTCCGTCCGGCAGAGCTATGCTTTGGAGCACGCGGACACTTCTTTGCCCGTTCCGTAGCTACCGACGCACCAGAGACACAAGCTATTCTCAAAGCTGCTTACGAACATAAGGGAGCTTCTGTCTGCGAAATTCTGCAGAACTGTGTCATCTTTAATGATGGTTGTCATGAGTCTGTCTATACCAAGGAAGGACGTAAGAAAAATGCCATTTATGTGCGTCATGGCGAGAAACTCGTTTTTGGCGAGAACTCAGAATATGGTCTGGTACAGGAAGGCTTTGGCTTGAAAGTCGTCGAAATTGGCAAAGACGGCTACACACTGGACGATGTGTTGGTACATGATGCTCACTGCGAGGACAATACATTACAGTTGAAACTGGCAATGATGTCGAATGAAGACGGATTCCCCATAGCACTTGGTGTCATACGCGACGTGGAGGCTCCGACATACGATGATGCTGTCAATCAACAAATTAAGGACATTTCAGCCCAGAAGAAGTACCACAATTTCATGGAACTTCTTGAAACAAATGACATCTGGGAAGTAAAATAACACAGTAACGGGGGAGGAAATCCCCCGTTACTTTTAGGGAAATACCATCATCACTTTAGGGAAAAGCCCTTGTTTTCATGCAAAAATTGCCTTACCTTTGCCCATGAAAACAATAAACATGTCGAACTTTCAAAACATTACGACTATGAAGAAGATGATGATGATCATGGCAATGATGGTAACGATAGCTACCCGTGCCGCAGCAATGTCATATACAGAAGCAAGGGCTGAGGCTCTCTTCCTGACAGACAAAATGGCTTATGAGCTCAATCTGACCAGTATGCAATATGAAGCCGTGTATGAAATCAACTTTGACTATCTGGCAGCACTGTCTTACGAGGATGTCTTCGGCAGCAACTGGGCTTACCGCAACAGCTGCCTGCGTCACGTACTTGACGGATGGCAGTACAACAAATACATGGCTGCTAACTACTTCTATCGTCCTGTCAGCTGGACAAACAATCGCTGGCACTTCGGTATCTATAGCCGCTACAACAACCGCAACCACTTCTACCGTCTGCAGCCTAATGCTTATGCAAACTATCGTGGACACGTAGGAAGGGGGCCACGTACAAACAACCACGGTCATGGTAATTTAGGTGCTCGTCCAACGACCCCAAACACCCATAACCACGGTCATGTAGGTACGCATACCACGACTCCTAATCGTCCTATCGATACTACTGCTTCCCGTCCTGGCAACACACGTCAACACACGGCCAACAATGGTACAGCTGGACGTTTTGGAACACACAGATAAGCAAATGCCTCAATGAAAAAGGTATCCTGTAAAACCCTACAGGATACCTTTTTTTATTGTTTCTTTTTCTACAACCTTACGGACACTTGAAAGCTTCTCACCATAGCAGAGGTCACCACAGTCACCAAAACCTGGCACAATATACTTCTGCTGATTCATTCCCTTGTCAATGGCTGCACACCAGATTGTGCTATCCTCGGGGAGACACTCCTTTGTCACTTCAATACCTTCAGGAGCAGCAATGACGCAGCACACATGAATCTTTTTAGGTTTACCACAACTTGTCAGTGCCTCAATAGCGGCAGCCATACTACCACCAGTAGCAAGCATAGGGTCAGCAATGATGAGTGTCTTGCCTTTTACACTTGGCGTCGCCATATACTCTGCATTTACACCCACTTCCGTATGCTCACGGTTGATATACATGCGATAAGCACTTACAAAAGCATTGTCGGCAAAGTCAAACACGTTCAGGAAGCCCTCATGAAAAGGCAAACCGGCACGAAGCACAGTAGCAATGACTATGTCTTTCTTGGGCAATGGTATGTCAATGGTTCCCAAAGGGGTAGTAACCGTTTTCTCCTTATACTCAAGTGTCTTCGACAGCTCATAAGCCATCATCTCGCCAATACGCTTGACATTATTACGAAACAACAACCGGTTTTGCTGATACTTACGGTCACGCAGCTCAGATAAATACTGGTTGATAATCGTGTTCTGTCTGCTTAAGTCAATAATATCCATAGCTTCTTAAATCTTTTTATAGTGCTGCAAAAATACAAAAAAATGCAAAGTCAGTATTGCAAAACCATGACATCATTATAAAATTTTAAATACTTTAACCTAAAAAGACTTAGCAGAACGCAAATTATTCCTAATTCCCCAACCTATTTTCCTATTTTATTCGTAACTTTGCAGTCGATTTTTAAAAGATAGACAAATTCACTAAAATAAAAACAACAAATTATGGCAAATTTAGATTTGACAAAGTATGGCATCACTGGTTCGAAAGTGATTGCACACAATCCGTCGTATGAGTTCCTGTTTGAGGAGGAGACCAAGGCTGGTCTGACTGGATTCGACAAGGGACAAAACACTGAGCTGAACGCTGTCAACGTGATGACTGGTATCTACACTGGTCGTTCTCCTAAGGACAAGTACATTGTTTGCGATGAGCAGTCAAAGGACAAGGTATGGTGGACTACTGAGGAATATAAGAACGATAACCACCCCATGAGCGAGGAGGTTTGGAAGCAGGTAAAGGAGATTGCCATCAAGGAGCTCTGCAACAAGGAACTCTACGTGGTTGATGCTTTCTGCGGTGCCAACGAGGCTACCCGTCTGGCCGTTCGCTTCATCGTTGAGGTTGCATGGCAGGCTCACTTCGTTAAGAACATGTTTATCCAGCCAACAGCTGAGGAGCTGGAGAAGTTCGAGCCAAACTTTGTTATCTACAATGCTTCTAAGGCTAAGGTTGAGAACTACAAGGAACTGGGCCTGAACTCAGAGACTTGTGTAGCCTTCAACACTACTTCTCGTGAGCAGTGCATCATCAACACCTGGTACGGTGGTGAGATGAAGAAGGGTATGTTCTCTATGCAGAACTACTATCTGCCTCTGCAGGGTATCGCTTCTATGCACTGCTCTGCTAACACCGACATGGAGGGTAAGAACACTGCTATCTTCTTCGGTCTGTCTGGTACAGGTAAGACCACTCTGTCAACCGATCCAAAGCGTCTGCTGATTGGTGACGACGAGCACGGATGGGACGACGAGGGTGTATTCAACCTCGAGGGCGGTTGCTACGCTAAGGTTATCAACCTGAGCAAGGAGAACGAGCCTGACATCTATGGCGCTATCAAGCGTAACGCTCTGCTGGAGAACGTAACAGTAGCTGCTGACGGTAAGATCGACTTCGCTGATAAGAGCGTAACCGAGAACACTCGTGTATCATATCCTATCGATCACATCGAGAAGATCGCTCAGAAGGTAAACGGCAAGAGCGCTGGTCCTGATGCTAAGAACGTAATCTTCCTGAGTGCTGACGCATTCGGTGTACTGCCTCCTGTATCTATCCTGACTCCAGAGCAGACTAAGTACTACTTCCTGAGCGGATTCACAGCTAAGCTGGCTGGTACAGAGCGCGGTATCACAGAGCCAACTCCAACATTCTCTGCTTGCTTCGGCCAGGCATTCCTGGAGCTGCACCCAACAAAGTATGCTGAGGAGCTGGTTAAGAAGATGGAGAAGAGCGGTGCTAAGGCATACCTCGTAAACACTGGTTGGAACGGTACCGGCAAGCGTATCTCTATCCCCGATACACGTGGTATCATCGACGCTATCCTGGACGGAAGCATCCTGAAGGCTCCTACAAAGAAGGTTCCTTTCTTCGACTTCGAGGTTCCAACAGAGCTGCCTAACGTAAATCCTGCAATCCTTGATCCTCGCGACACTTACGCTACTGCTGCTGAGTGGGAGGAGAAGGCAAAGGATCTGGCTGCACGCTTCATCAAGAACTTCAAGAAGTACGAGGGCAACGAGGCTGGTAAGGCTCTGGTTGCTGCTGGTCCAAAGCTCTAATTCAATTGATAGTTTAAAATCTAATTGATAATTATTGGCTGCGCCGTAAGGCGTGGCCAATTTTTGTTGATATATATCAATATCCGCAGAAATGGTGTATAATTCTCAATTACCAATTCTCTATTCTCAATTAAAAGTGTTACCTTTGCACTTGTAATCGCGAGATTACTTGTTTTTCATTAGGTTTTAGTAGTTAGATTTTAAGGTTAAAAAGAATTATGTTATTAGATTTTCAAACAACGGTCATGTTGGCATCGGTTGTTTTCTCAGCAGCGCTGAGTATTTTTACACTTATGCATACCAACAGACGTTGAAAGGAGTGCGGAGTGAGAGAGTCATACCGCCCTCTTTTTTTGCATCAAAAACCTAAACTAACTTAAAATCGGTCAAATTTAGCCATATTTTCATTAATTATAAAGAGAAATGTGCTCATTTTTGCAGAAATGTGCGTAAATTTGCAGCCAAATTGGAATAAAAGCGATATTTACGCAATGAAAAGATATATTTCTACACTATGCACAATGCTGGTTTGTGCTATGCTCGTCACCTCATGCCTGAAGGATACCGACGACAAAAACACCCAGTATTACAACGACACAGCCATTGCCACATTTAAACTGGCAACGGTGAACCGCTACGTACACACCACATCGTCTACAGGTGCCGACTCAGTATATAAATCAACACTCTCAGATCCTGTGGTGTTTACTATCGACCAACAACAGCACAAAATTTACAACACCGATTCACTGCCATCTGATGTAGACATCAACCATGTTCTGGCAACTATCACAAGCAAGAACAGCGGCACAGTTGTAGTAAACTATCCTGCTTCTGATGGGCAGGATTCACTGCTATACTACAATAGCACCGACTCTATAGACTTTGAGAAGTTGCAAGACCTGCGCGTATATGCACAAGATGGTTCAGGCTATCGCAGTTACAAGGTAACAATAAATATACATAAAGCCCAGACAAACAAGATGATATGGGAACAGAAGTCGATAGCCGACCTTCCCATAGACACAAAGAAGACCATGTGGGAGCAGATAGCCATTAACGCTGGTATGAAACAGCTGATTGGCTATGGTACTGTGGAGACATATGCTTACAACAACGAAGACCAGCTGATGGTTAGCCGCGACAACGGAGAGACATGGACAGCCGACAGTCTGGACGAGGATGCAACATGGCTGCCAACAGAGAACTTTGCTTTTGTATCATGGCCATTTGCTGCTAACGACTCTACAGACTACCAGTTGCTGGTAGGCGTAAACAACAATAACAGCACAGCATGTGTGGTATGGCGCAAAATAGCAGAATACTCAAAGCATAGTATGCCATCAAAGTGGGTACTTATCCCCACAGCCGATCACGGCAAATATTATCTGCCAAAGATGGATAATCTGAACTTAGTAAGATTCAACAGTACGGTTCTGGCTATAGGAACCGATAAAAAGATTTACGTGAGCCGTGACCAGGGCATAACCTGGAAGACGAGTTCAAAATACACTCTGCCCGACGAGCTTGGTACAAACAACCTTAGTGCAACAACCGACGATGACGGTTACTTGTGGTTGGTTGGAATAGACACTGGCGAAGTCTGGCGTGGAATGATAATTGAATAGAGTGAAAAGGCTGTTGGCAGTAATCTTCATTATGGCCACAACAGTGGCTGCCAGTGCCCAGGAAGAGCCTGAGTACAAGTTGGAGATAGGTGCCGGAACTGGACTAGTGAGCTATGTAGGTGACTATAATAGCAGTTTGGTGAAAGGATTGCAGCCTTGGTTGGTGCTGATGAGCAAATATAGGATGGATCCAAGAACAGCACTGAGCCTGAACATCGGAACAGGAAAGATAAAAGCCGATGAGTTTAATCACCGAATAACTGAAACCGACCTGCGCTTTGAATACAACTTTTGGGCGTATGGCACGGGCAACGAATACAGAGGTGCAAGGCGCTTAGCACCATTCATAACCGCAGGACTGGGAGCGACCTTCTACGGAGGACCAGAGAAAGGAGCAACAATGAACGTTCCCTTAGGCGCGGGCGTGAAATATAAAATAGGTAAAAGACTGAACCTTACAGTTGAATGGGCAATGCGTTTCACGCTGAGCGACAAACTGGACGGCAGTAAAGATCCACTAGGCATTAAGAGCAGCGGATTATTTAAAAATACCGACTGTTACAGCGCACTGCAATTAGGACTAACCTACGACCTCTGGGAGAAGTGCAAAACGTGTAATAACGATAGATATTAAGATATATGAAGGAACTTTTAGACATGAACAGGATTCCCCAGCACATTGCCATCATTATGGACGGCAACGGACGTTGGGCCATGGAGCGTGGCAAAGATCGCAGTTTTGGTCATCAGGCCGGTGTTGATGCAGTACGCCGCATAACATCAGAGTGTACCCGACTGGGAGTCAAGTTCTTAACCCTATACACATTCTCTACAGAGAACTGGAATCGTCCTGCTGACGAGGTAGCAGCCCTTATGGGACTAGTTCTGACATCGCTTGAGGATGAGATATTCATGAAGAACAACGTACGATTCCGCGTTGTTGGCGACCGTTCACGTATACCTGAGGTTGTGAACAAGAAACTTGCAGAGACCGAAGAGCATACTGCTAAGAACGACGCCATGACAATGGTAGTAGCACTGAGCTATTCTTCAAAGTTAGAACTTACTACTGCTACTAAGCAGATAGCCCAGGAAGTGAAAGAAGGAAAATTGGATGTAAACGACATTACTGAGGATACTATCAACCAGAGATTGTGGACTAACTTTATGCCCGATCCTGAACTGCTGATTCGTACCGGAGGTGAGGTTCGTATATCTAACTATCTGCTTTGGCAGATTGCATACTCAGAACTGTACTTCTGCGATACATACTGGCCTGACTTTATGGAGGAAGACCTTTATAAGGCCATCTACAGCTATCAGAACCGTCAGCGCAGATTCGGTAAGACTGAGGCTCAGGTAGAAGCAGAGGAGAAAAAGTAAAAAGTGAAAAGTAATTGTGATGCTATATAATATAATAAGGTATATAGGTGTGAGAACAATCAAAATGGTTAGAGTGCTGGTAGCAGTGTTTACCATCAGTTGTTCGATATTCACTGCTACTGCTCAGGATAAGATTGTTAATCCAGACATATCTTACGCTGGTACACCACGTACCTGCGAGATTGGTGGTATCGCCGTTGAGGGCGTAGAGGGATACGAAGATTATGTATTGGCAGGCTTGTCTGGTTTGACCGTTGGACAGGAGATTGAGCTGCCAGGTAGCCAGATAACAGAGGCTGTGAAGCGCTATTGGCGTAACGGACTTTTCTCAAAAGTACAGATAACAGCCGACTCAATCGTAGGCAATAAGGTATACCTGTGTATACACTTAGGCATGCGTCCACGTATCAAGAACATTAACTATAATGGTATCAAGAAAGCCGAGCGAGAGGATATGGAGGCTAAGCTTGGTATGGTTAAAGGTATGAGTCTTACTCGCAACATTCTAGACCGTGCTAAGATTCTTGCTAAGAGATACTTCGACGACAAAGGATATAAAAATGCTGAGATTGATATCGTTCAGCGTGAAGATGCATCAGGACAAGTTACCCTCGATGTGAACATCGACAAGAAGGACAAGATGAAGGTTCATGAGTTGATATTCCAGGGCAACGAGAAACTGTCTTCAAAGAAGATTAAAGGTTCTATGTTCGGCAAAGGTGCTTTCGGAAAGATTCACGAGGCTGGAAAACTCTCTAATTTCTTTAAGGCCAAGAAGTTTACCGAAGAGCGCTATAAGGAAGCAAAGCAGGCTCTTATCGAAAAGTATAACGAACTGGGATTCCGCGATGCAACAATCCTGGAAGATTCAGTATATAGTTACGACGATAAGCACGTAAACGTACTGGTAAAGATTGAAGAGGGCGACAAGTACTATGTACGCGACATTACATGGGTGGGTAACACTGTTGTTACTACCGACTATCTGAATGCCGTACTTGGCATGAAAAAGGGTGACGTGTACAACCAGAAGCATATAGACAAGCGACTGAAAGAAGACGAAGATGCCGCTGGTAACTGGTACTACAACAATGGTTACGTATTCTCAGGCATCGAGCCTGTAGAAGTAAACATTGACGGTGACTCTATCGACATCGAAATGCGTGTAACTGAGGGACCACAGGCAAGATTGAACCATGTTCGTATCTACGGTAACGATCGTCTGTATGAAGAGGTGGTACGCCGTGAGCTGCGCACAAAGCCCGGCGACCTGTTTAACAAAGAGGCTCTGATGCGTTCTGCACGTGATATCGCATCAATGGGATTCTTTGATTCAGAAAAGATTGTGCCCGATGTTAAACCAAATCCAGACGATGGTACAGTTGATGTTAACTGGGAATTGGAGCAGAAGAGTAACGACCAGCTGGAGTTCTCACTTGGTTGGGGACAGACCGGTGTTATCGGTAAGGTTGGTATCAAGTTCAACAACTTCTCTATCCGCAATCTGTTCGGCAAGAATAAGCTACACCGCGGAATTCTGCCTTATGGAGATGGTGAGCAGTTGGGATTCAGCTTCCAGACAAATGGTAGCTACTACAGCTCACTGAGTGCCAACTACGGTACAAACTGGTTTGGCGGCAAACGTCCTAACAGCCTGAACGTAGGTGTGTTCTATTCTAAGCAGAGTGATATTTCAAGCTACTACCGTAACAATGCATTCTACAACAACTACGCAATGTATAGTTACGGAATGGGTAGCTACAACCCCTACTACATGAACTACGAATCAATGCTCGACGACGACAAAACAATGACAGTTTGGGGAGCATCACTGGGTTGGGGTAAGCGCCTGCGCTGGCCTGACGACTACTTCCAGTTCTCTGCTCAGCTTGGATACTCACGCTATATGCTGCGCGACTGGAGCTATTTCTATATCCACAACGGAAACTGTAATAACATCAACTTGGGACTGACATTGTCGCGTACATCAACCGACAACCCACTCTTCCCACGTCGCGGATCTGAGTTTATGGCTCAGGTAACAGTTACTCCACCTTGGTCACTGTTTGATAATAAGGATTATGCAAATCTGGCCAAGAACTCAAGCTCGGTAACCTACGAAGACGAGTTGCAGCAAGTATATCGCTGGATTGAGTACCACAAGTGGAAGTTTAAGAGCCGTACCTTTACATCTCTTACAGGCGGACAGAAGTGCTTTGTGCTGATGACACGCGTTGAGATGGGACTGCTTGGTAGCTACAATAAAGATAAGCGCTCACCATTCGAGACCTTCTATGTGGGAGGTGACGGTATGAGCGGATACTCTTATGGTTACTCTGAGGAGACAATCGGTCTGCGTGGATACGACAACGGAGCACTTTCGTACTCGTCTGCCTACGAGACAATGATGAACGGTGGAACAATATCATCGTATAACTCTTACGCCTACGACCGTTTCACACTCGAGCTGCGCTATCCGTTCATGCTGGGTAACACCACTATCTACGGATTAGGATTTGTTGAGGGTGGTAACGCTTGGGCAGATGCTAAGGATTTCAACCCATTCAAGATGAAGCGTTCGGCTGGTATCGGTGTTCGCATCTATCTGCCAATGGTAGGACTGATGGGTATCGACTGGGCATATGGATTCGACAATATCTACACAAACCAGTACGGAGCTCAGAAGAAGGGCGGAAGCAACTTCCACTTCATCCTTGGTCAGGAGTTCTAAGCTAATTGATAATTTTGAATTAAGAAATAAGATAATAGTTAAGAGTTGTTTATCGTTGAAACCATCTGAGACCAAAAACGTCAAAGAGGTGTATAACAATTAAAAAGAACGCTTATGAAGAAACTGATTATTTGCGCACTCTGCGCTATCTTTGGATGGACAGCAGCCTCAGCTCAGAAGTATGCTGTAGTTGACATGGAGTATATTCTGAAGAACATCCCGGCCTATGAGCGTGCCAACGAACAATTGAGTCAGGTATCAAAACAGTGGCAGGGCGAAGTTGACGCACTGAACGCCGAGGCTCAGACACTCTATAAGAACTATCAGAACGAGGTAGTGTTCCTGTCGAAGGAACAGAAGAAGGCAAAGCAGGATGCTATCGTAGAAAAGGAGAAGCAGGCTGCCGAACTTAAGAAGCACTACTTCGGCCCCGAAGGTGAGCTATTTAAGAAGCGTACTGCTCTTATGTCGCCCATTCAGGAGGAAGTTTATAACGCTGTAAAAGACATAGCAGAACTGCGAGGCTACCAGCTGGTACTTGATCGCGCAAGCGATACTGGTATCATCTTCAGCTCTCCGAAAGTAGACATATCTTCGGAAGTGCTTCGCAAGCTCGGATATAGTAATTAATAATTTAA